>NZ_AP025321.1 GCF_036492835.1 Fulvitalea axinellae
TTTAAGCGCTACAGACGAAAAACCGTCAGTATACTTTTTCTCTTTCGTCTTGAACTTGTCCCTGGCCTTGTCTTTTTTCTTCTGTAAGCCTTCCCTTAATCTCTTTTTTTCCCGCTCTTCAAACTTTTTCGGCTCATCCTCCAAACGCTTCGCCTTTTCGATATAATTCGCGTAATTCTTAAGGCTATCCGCCTTAGAAACCCATTTGATCCGAATGGAGTCCGGGACCAAAGTTTCAAGATCTTTTTTGTCAGGCTCCCTCTCTCCACGATAGAGTTCGTTAAGGCTCTTCTCCTTTTTCTTTAGAGAAAGCAGACTGTCCTGATAAGTCCTTCGCCATCGTAGCCAGCGCTCACGAGTTGAACGTAAAGAGTCTTCCGAAGAAGTATTCAATACCTGTCCAAGGCTATCGGAAATATTATGGCGACGTTTGCCCAATTGATCAAGACTATCTTTCCATATCGATTCCGGTTTATTCCAAAGACTGTCGGTCCGGTTTGCGGACAGTAATGAGTCCAGCTTCTGCCTTTTTTCGCTTAACTTTATCAGGCTGTCCTCCGCCAATTTTTGGATCTTCATTATGCCGGACTCACTTCGCCAATGGTCCAAGTCTTCCCCGTTTTTTACCAGAGAAGCCAGACTGTCATACCGGCGTTCCGGAGCGATGCGATTCAAGCCCTTTTCCAAAAGGCTATCGCGTTTGGCCAGTTCCAGCCACTTACTCCGGTCACCGTCGGCGAGATCTTCCAAAGTCTTAGCGCTACCGTTCAGGCTATCCGGTTTTGAAATCAGACTGATGCCGTCACCGGAATAGAACGGGTCCTTATCCCCTAGCTTATTCAAAGGAACCCCTCCGTAGTTTAAACGCTTGCGTTGACGGTCCCACTGTTGCTTGCGTTTATCCCACTTCTTTTGTTTATCGCCCAAGGCCCACTCGGCCAAATCGTTCTTTTTCTGTTTTCCAAGCTCTTCCGCACTAAGAAAATCACCTTGTGATTCGCCAGTGAGTAACCGGTAAGTGGAATCCGCCTCTTGCGTATTACGCTCACCTTGACGGCTCAACTTTCCGGGTCGGTACCCCTGCCGATGACAAGCGACCAACATGGTTATGGAAACCAGTAAAAGTGGCAATATTTTATTCTGGATATTCAAGGGAATAAAGATTAATCGTTAAGGACCATTATAGCGTCTCTCCCATAATTTTTTTATCCCTGTCATAAAGCGTCCTGATTTCCAATGGATTCAAAGAACGATCATATATAATCACGTCGTCAATGTCTCCCTTATAAAAATATACGCTCCCTTCTCTTCCAACCCACAGGTTATGTCCTTGGTAATACACGCGTGAGAATACGGGATACTGATATTCGCCCACTATATTACCGTCAAGATATAATGTTTGTGTAGTGCCGTTGAAAGTTAGGGCAACATGGTGCCATTGGTTATCCCTAACATCTACCCCTGAAGTTTTTGCTCTATGGTCATAGTTTTTATTATCAACAAAAACATAAGACTGCAGATTGCCGTCGGGTAAAACCTTTATAGCAAATCCATATGTGTACCAACGAATAATAGCCCCGTTGCCCGGGTCTTCTCCGGTTTTGAACCAAGCGCTGGCAGTGAATGTGTCCGGCATAATGGATTGTTCGGTCCATAATCTGACGTAGTCGTCCGTACCGTCAAAGTTTAGGGCCGAATTGGCATTGCCGAACCGTCCTTCGGTAAAGGAAGGGCTTCCTTGAAATGTCGCGTCCCGGTTGTTTCCGGATATATCTCGAATGTTACCGTCAAAGGGGTAATGCCCCATAATACCGCTTTTTGTCTGGATATGGTCGATCACTTCCGCATCCGTATCATACCCGCTTAGGGTTAGGCGTCCCGTACCGGCCACTTCTAACCTGCCGTCTTGTTTTTTCACCACTTTTCCGCAACGGTTTTTTTGCTTTACGGTAATACGGTGTTTGAGAACAGCGATATCATAGCCGGAAGGCACCGAATTTCGGCTCCATGTGGACGGGCTTTCCCAATCGCCGTCTTTTACGCTAACATATTCGCAAGGCGCTACCGTAGCCAAAGCTTCGGCTTCGTTCTCACTTTCGCACCCGGCCTCCCTAGCTGACACCCGATACCGGGTACTTTTTTCTAGGGCGGGAGTAGTCAGCCCCGGACCTGAAACGCCGGGCACCGCTCTCCATTCATAATCATCGAATATTTCCCATTGGTATGTATAGGGCGCCTCTCCGCCCGAGATCATAGCCTGGAGGGTTATAGGGTTTCCCGCACATACGGCCACCGGAGTGGCCCGAATGCCGTTAATCCGGATTTTCTTCGTCACGTTGACCGTAACGGCGGGCGCAGAAATACCCTCCGCATTACATTGATCGTAAGCGACGCGTTTATATACAGCGTTTTCACCTACTGAAGGGAGAGAAAGCGACTGTCCGTTAGCGTTCGTTATCTCACCTGATTCCGTTTTCCATTGAATTCTGAAATTGGGTCCGCCGGAAGCGTCTGTTACGCTGGAAATATTAATTGATTCCCCCTCACATACCGTCGAAGCTTGAGCGCTGACAGTGCCGGGATCAAGCGCCGGAAGAATAGTGTAACGTACGATGTTACTGTGTTTATAACCGCAACGGTTGGTCTCCTTTCTCCGATAATCGGTTGTGGCCGTCAGCTTGGTAGATCCTGTATAAATATTGTTCGTGGCGTTGGATATGTTTGTCCATGATCCACCCGAAGGTTTGACTTCCCATGAAAATGAACTCTCCGAATGTTTGGCTTGCGATGTTGTGATTGCGGGGATTTCCACACCAGGGCAAAAAGTCCCTCCTCCTGAAATTTGACCGACCGGAACATTTGGAGTCACATGGACACTGACTTCTTTCGTAATATCATTGCTACAAACGTCTTGTGCGTATCTTATGAAAGTAGCGGTTCCAACCACTCCGGAAAGGTTAAGTCCTTGTCCTGTAGCGCCAGACACGGGATCCCATCCTCCGCTATTGTTTTTCCGCTTCCATTGAATCAAAAACCCTTCGTCGCCCGAAGCGTTAACCCGACTGTTGACAATAACATTTTCTCCTTGGCATAAAGGAGTTTTCTGAACGGTTATATCACCAACTACAAATCTTTTTCGGGGGGTGAAAGTGACCGTTTTGGAAATACTTTCGCATCCGTCGGTTACGGTGCGTCTATATACAGTCGTAGATACTACCGGATCCTTAATAGAATAATTATATGTTGTTACTCCTAAGCTCGTCCAGCCGCCATCCCCGACCTTCCGACTCCATTGATAACTTGGTGTTGTGAATCCTCCGGAAGCGGGAGTAAGGGTAATCTGCGGGGGAACGGTACCCGGACAGACTTTTCCTCCCCCTTGAAATGTACCGCCATCTAGGGGAGGCATAACAGTAAGCGTAACAGAATTGGTTACGATTTCATCGCTTGAACTTATACACGAGCCCACACTACGCCGTCGGTAAGTGTTGGCTCCCAGAGACAAATTTTTTGGCGCATAAGTGGCGCTATTGGAATTACCTATTGGGATCCATGAGCTTCCGTTCAGCTTTTCCCAACGGTAAACAGGAGCCCCTTTACCACCTGTAGCGGACTGTACATTTGCGATAGTAACCCCGGGAGCGGAGGCGTTCTTGTTACATATTTTTCGGCTCCCCGATATACTTCCCGGGCCAACAGGAGGCGCTACCGTAATGGTTAGGGAACTGACAAGCGCAT
This sequence comes from Fulvitalea axinellae, assembly GCF_036492835.1. Classification (GTDB taxonomy): domain Bacteria; phylum Bacteroidota; class Bacteroidia; order Cytophagales; family Cyclobacteriaceae; genus Fulvitalea; species Fulvitalea axinellae. The sequence goes on from NZ_AP025321.1 coordinate 3,739, forward strand.
CGCTTTTACTTATACATTGATCCCAAGTCAAAACTCGGTATTCCGTGTTTTTAGTTAATCTGGGCGGAGTGTATTCGAAACCTGATACGTTTAACACTGTCCACCCTGATTCATCCACGCTCTTTTTCTGCCATTCATAACTGATCCCCTCTTTTCCGCCAGAGGCTTTAGACAACGTGATTTTCCCTGGGGAAGTGTTGTAACAAATATGTTTGTTACCGATCGAAACGACTCCTCTTGTCAAAGCTTGCCCCACTTCCAATTTCAGAATATTACTCTCATCGCTTAAGAATGATCCGCTGCGTATTATCCTTTTAAACCAGATTCTGAAACTTTGGAAATCATTGTGCATATTGGTTGGGGTCAAGTAGTCTCTACCTGTCCCTTGTGGAGCATTTTGCCAAGAGTTCCCTTGGTCCCTGGAATACTTCCACTGGTAAGTATAAGTGCCGGTGCCACCTGAGCCGGTCCCTCCGGAAAGAGTATACCTCTGGTTGGCGCAAAGCTTAAAATCACTTGGAGGACCTGATATTCCTCCTCCATTGACAGGATCTAAGATAACAAACCGTTTAACATTGGAATAAACACTTTGACATTCCTTGCCTCTTTTTACCCTAAACTCCGTAGTGCGGGTCACCGTAAAAGGCAGATCTCCTCCAGTATTTCCCGTAGCCTTAGCCCAATCGTTCCATGCGCCGCTGTTTCCGCTCTTGCGAGTTCTGTACTCCCAAATATCTTCAAGATCCGAAAAATTAGAGCAATACAGTTTCCCCGATATTTGGGTAGCGGTTTCCGACAGATCGTTAACCTGAAGATTGGCCGGGCTGGTAGAAGGGGGAGCTGGAACGGTTAGTTGTTTACTAATGTATTTTTCCTGTCCGCAAGAATTTCTTATCGACGCCTTATACCGGACACTTTTCGAACCAACACTAACGGTAATATTTTTATTTCCATTTCCAAAAGGACTACTCCACCCGCTCCAAGACGATCCGTTATATTCCGATTTTTGCCAATGGATGACCGTAACAGTTCCAACGACACGGATACTATGGCTAGAGCCACTACAAACTGTACTAGGCCCACTGATACTTCCGTTGTCTGAACTTTTCACAGTTATGATCTTTGACCCGGTATATTTTAGCGTCCGCTCATTTCCACCATACTGATCACGCTGATATACATTGACACTGATCGTTTTACTCCCAGCCGAAGACCATTGAACCTCTGCTTTAAAATTTCCGAAATCAATGTCACTCACATTATGAGCTGATCCACCATCATAATCTATTACTATTTCCACACCCATCGAACCAGCTTCCGAAGCAGGGAACCCCAAGTCATAAGTGTTCTTAGCTCCTTCACACACTTCATCTGGTCCCGAAATTGTTACCGTTTGCTGAGAAAAAGCATTATATGCAATCGAAATAATTATAAAAGTTAGGAGTAGTTGTTTTTTCATGGGCCTACGATGGCTTGGGATATGAATGAATATTATTGGTACCTGTACCCATTTATAAGAGTAAGGCTCCCTTCAAAAATGAATGACCTAATTTGCTTTAGAATTAAGAGTTAATTTTAAGCTTGAAAGAAGATTTAAAATCTTATGAAAGACTTACTTTTTAAAACTAAAAATCAATTTATTTCTCATGAAAGAAACTATGGATTAGTCTCTATTGGCAATAAAAGTACAAACAAAAACAATATACACAAACACAAAACAATTAAAGTTTAATATATTCATTTAATATTTACAATAATAAGCATTGTCTATAGCGAAATATTACATTATGCATATAGTACATAAAATATAAAAAGCATTTATAGAGTGAAAATGCCTCCTTACTTATGAGTAGACAAGGAGGCATGTAAAAAAAGTAACATAGTCCAATCGGAGTAGAATATTTTTAATTGTACTATTTAAATATTATTACCACCTAATATTCTTACTCTAAGTCATTTATCACCGCTCTTTAGCTTTGGGTATATTACTCTTTGCCATACCTCGGACAACCTCTTTAAGCGCCTCCAACTCTGTTTCCAGGCGGTCCACTTTCTCTACCTCCGATCTCAATGCTTTTATTTCTTTCTCTTGCTCAATAGCGTAAAGCGTAAGCTCTTCGATTTTCTGCAAAAGCTTAGCGTCCATAGCCCCCAAATCGACGCCGTTCTTCTCAACTTCTCCAGCGGACGGAATATGCTCCAAATGTCCTTTCGCCTTGATATACGCTTCAACCTCCGAGAGGCTCGGTAAATCATAATCTTTCTCAAACACGAAATCCGACCAACCGGTATTCACGACAATCTCTTTAGCCCTGACTTTCCCGTTAACGGCCAACAAAAAGCCCTTTTGACGATTTGGAGTTCCTATGCTCACCTCCCCGTTCTGGCTAATCCGCATCCGGTGGTTGCCAGCCGTAAAGAAGTCCAAGCCGAAATGGCCCGACATATAAGCGTTATGGGGTTCCACGAATTCGGTAGTGCCGTCTTGGTAACCATGAAATCCGAAACCGTAATGGTTAATATATTCCCGATCATAATAAAAATCATCCCCTACATGATCGGCGTGTACAATTCCGGGAGACTCGCCGTCAGTGTTATTTGCGCTTTTGACAAGAAAATGTTTGGTCTTAAATCCGGTTCTGGCCCTGACAAGTCCTTCGCCCGAAACGTCCATCAACACCCCGTATTGATCATTCCTAATTCGCATCGGGTAGTGCCCAAAAGACTCTTGGGTATCAATCTCGAAACGGGCGTAGTTTTCCTGATTTAAATGACTCGCTCCCGATAACCGGAAGTTGCCTTGGTGAATATGCAGGCTGGTTGTTGGCACACTCGTCCCGATTCCTATCCTCCCTTCTTTGGAGTACAAACGCTGTATGCCCGTAACTTTCTTCCAATCTCCCCAGATATGCCCGCGTTTTTCCCGTTGATAAGCGTCGCCGTAATTCCAACCGTGCACAGCTCCAAAGACTAGAGTGGCCCGTTGCATCAAACGGCTATGTTGTCCCAGCAACTCCACCATCACAACACAACTGCTACCGACATCTGCAGGCCCTCCTTTCAGGCTACCGTTTGACGTATCGATATACAGTTGCGCACTGCCTATCCCCGCCGGAACCAACTGGTCGAACTGCACTTCTCCGGTAGCGTACAAAGCGGCGAAATTGGATGGCCTTTCCGTTTGGTCCGGTAAAAACCCCAGACCTTTACTTGTCCAATCGGTAGGTGTCTGAGCGTAAACGTGTTTAGAAGACAAAACAAAAAGGACTAAAATAAAGCGAAAAAATCTCTTCATTTGATTAGGATAAAATATGATTCAATATTTGATAAGTATTACAGTGCGAATGTCGCATAATAATACTACTCTTTCGCTTTGGGTATATTACTCTTTGCCATACTTCGGACAACCTCTTTAAGCGCCTCCAATTCCGCTTCCAGACGATCCACTCTCTCTCCCTCCGTTCTCAATGCTTTTATTTCTTCCGCTTGCGCCTTATTATCTTTCTCTTGCTCAATAGCGTAAAGCGTCAGTTCCTCAATCTTTTTGAGCAACAACAATTGAAACGAGGCGCTCGAGATCCCATCTTTCCGTATCTTCGCCTCCGAAGGGACTTCAGGCAAGTGTTCGTGTTTATCGACATAGGCCTTCAATTCGTCCAACGTCCTTAGGGCATAGTCTTTCCGGAACACGTAATCCGGAATGGGCTCTCCCGCATCCACACTGATCTTCACCTCCCGGGCTTCTATCTTCCCGGCGACAGTCAGATTGGAGGTCTTTTCATCATCGTTGTTTTTGATATAGACATCTCCACGCTCATAAAACAGCCTGCTGCCCGAATCCCGGAGCCAAGCGTTTGGAAAAGGAACCTTGGAGGCTCCCAACTCCCCGGAGTACAATTCCGTAATCTCGCCCTGACTCAAAGCCCGATTATAATAACGTACATCGTCTATTCCACCCTGAAAATAGCCGTCACGCCAACCTATATGCATTTTATGCCCTGACATAAAATTACTTGGTTCTGCCAATATCTTCTGCCCTACTTTTTCCGCATCTATATAAACAGATACCTTTAATCCGTCGTAGGTCAATACTACATAATGCCATCCTCCATCATTATAATTTCGTGATTCAGTCATAAAGGTATGGGCTCGGTGTTCACTGCCATACACATCAAAAAACACTTGAATTGTTCCCGCAGACGTAAGATGAAGAGAAAATCCGTGAGAAGTAGCTCCCAATACTGACGTCCCTCCCTCACGCTTGAACCAAGCGCCTACACTAATTCTTGGGGGAGCTATCACTCCGTTTCCCCATAAGTCAATTCTAGCCGTCTTATCAAAATAAAACGCCCCTGCCTCATTCCCAAACCGGTCTTCCATAGGCGTTAAATTACCTTTGATGGTACCGTGTCTACCCAAACCGCTAATGTCCATAGCGTCACCATCCAAAGGATAATGCCCTATCAGGCCCTCTTCCAACAAAGAAGATTGCGCCCTTAACTGCCCGCCACCAAAAATTATAACGGTTACGACTAAGCAGAATAAAAATATATTTCTCATTTGTGTATATGTTATTGTTTTCCCATTGTCCGAGAAATGTAGGTCCATTATACTGTATAGCTTTCACTCAAGAGCCACCTTCTTGCCCTTGGACCAAAAACTCAATCTTAACTTTTCGGATCAGCACGTCTTCAGACCTACCGCTTGAAAGTGCGCACTGAAATTTCTCACACCCTTCGGGAAATGAAAAATCAAAAACGTCAACATCACCGCCTTCGATATCCCTTCTTACCTTAGATATCTGGCCTATAAACTCTCGGTTGGGATGGTTACCCTTAAAAAACCAAGCCTTTTGATTAAGGTCTACGCCTGTTTCGGAATGTGTGTAAACGGTAATCCTAACCGAAAGGCACTTAGCCTCGGTTGGTAGGGCCATGAAACCCGATTTAAAACAAAGAGTCCAGTCTTTAGGAATTCTCGCGCACTTCAGCCCCTCGTCATAAACCATCTCTGTCCACCCCGCTACATTCTCTGAAAAATCCTTTTCGTAAGCCAATACTTTCTTCACCGGTTCACCTGTCACCCGTATTCTTCCGCCTTCTTCCACCGTAAGCTCGGTTTCCGCTTCACTCCCTTGTCCGATCCGTACTTCTTCCTTGCCGAACAAAATGCCCCGGTCCTCAATAACCAATTTTCCTCCAGTCTTGATTTCCAGACGGTCGCAATGCCCCGCCGTCTTCAGGCGGACCGTATGACCTTCCACCGTTACTCCGTCGCCGGGTTCAGGCACTTTTCCCAAAGCCCAAGTCGAAGCGTCAGTCCAATATCCGGAAGCTACGGCCCGGCAAACCGGTTCCTCTCTGTAAAGATCCAATATCTCCGAAGCCCGCAAGGCTTTGCCGTACAGGCGCAAATCGTCAAACACGGCGTCGGTCGGATGCGACCTTTCCCGGTTTGTCCCGACCATCAAAGGTCCCGGATTATCGTTAAAAGGTTCCGGGCCAATATCCGTACTGGCTTTTAGCTCCCCGTTAACGTAAAACTCCAAATAATTGCCCCGTCGCAGCCCGGTAAGCATATACCAAGTTTCCATTTCCATAGGCTCTTGGGCACCAGCGTATAAAAATGTCTTATCCCGCTCTACGGCGAGTCGAGGCACATCACTCGTGGATCCGCTTCCCAAACTGATACCCCATTCATTTGTTCCCCTACGGGCGCCGGTATCCCAGCGGTTAATTCCGAACACATCGCTCCACCCTATATTGGGAGCCAATTTCTTAACCCAAATATTAACGCTGAAATCTTTTGCCCCGAACCTGTGCGCCGGGTGATCAGGAACTTCCAAACCACCCGTTTTTCCGTTGAAACGGATTGCTCTACCTTCCCTCCCGAAACGGTCTTCCCAAAGCTCCCCAACGTCCAACATACCATCTAGGCCCAATACGGAAAGGTCATAAGCGTTTCCGTCCAAAGGATAATGTCCAACCAGCCCATTATAAAGCTCATTCTCTTTAACCTGACTATAATTGCCTACATTATATAACTCCAGAGCCTCTTCCGCTCCCAAAGCCCGGTTATACAGTCGCAAGTCGTCGAATACGGCGTGTGTCGGGTGGCTCAGGTCCCTGTTATTTCCGATTATGATCGGGCCCGGATGGCTGTTCGGAGACTTGTCTCCTACATACTGTGAGGCCACCAATTCCCCGTCTATATAAAGTTTCAGACTTTCTCCCTCCCTAACTCCTGTCAATAAATGCCATTGCCGAAGGTATAAGGAGCGTCCAGAACTTGCGGTACAAGTGTTTTCACCGCTTTCAAACCTGAATTGGGGGCGATCATTTGACGCGGCAGACCCTAAAGCCAAATCCCAGGAATTCTCGCCCGACAGGGCCCCTGTACGCCATGCGTTAATCCCGAATACATCGCTCCACCCTATATTTCTTGCTAATTTTTTCACCCAAACGCTAACGGTAAAATCATTGTTACCGAAATGAAGAAAATCTTGGTCCGGTATACTGATATGCCCATTCGTACCGTCAAAACGCATCGCTTTTCCAAGCGATCCGAAACGGTCAAAATCAGCTTCCCCCTTATTGACTGTTCCGTTATTTTCGGACTCCGAAATATCCGATGCGTCGCCATCCAAAGGATAATGCCCTATCAGGCCCTCTTCCAACAAAGAAGATTGCGCCGAAACATTCCCTACCCCAAAAAGCATGGCCAAAACAAAAAGTAGGCTTGGCCAATAAACTCTGGTTCTATTACTCACGATATCTGTTTTTAAAACACTGTAAAACAAGCAGGAAACATTAGCCTGACTTGATTGGGAGCTAATATTTCCAAAAAAGATAATTCCAAAAAATGGCAAACCTCAATTTGAGGTTCACCTTACACTCCAACTATCCACAACCCTGATTTCCTTGCCGTCGCCGGGTTCTTACCCGGTGACTTACTAATCCTCCGGTTTCCTAGCCGGAAAAAGCGTCACTTACTCTTCCTTTCCGTAAGCTCCAAAACCAATTTTTCCAGACGGTCAATGCGCTCCCTGTCCTTTTCCATATTCTGGATCACCGTATGTTGCTTCTTGATTTTCTTTTCCTGCTCTATAGCATACAGTGTCAATTCCTCAATTTTTTTCAACAGACGCATCTGGAAATCACCCGTTTCCACACCACCGGCTTCCAGAATCTCTTTCTCCGAGGGAATTTCAGGCAAGTGTCCTTCCTTGCGGATAAAATCCTCTATGTCCCGTAAGCTACGGAGGCCGTAATCCGGCTTGAACACATAATCCGGAACCACTCCTCCGGCGTCTATTTTCACCTTAATCTCTTTGGCTTCCAATGTTCCCGCTACGGCCATCAATGCGTCTCCGCCAAAATCCAAACTCCCCACGCGAACTTTCCCCCCTTTTCCTGCGAGTCCTACGTTTAAGTTATTATCAAAACCCAGATACAGCTCTCCGGTACCCACGGCATCTATAACTCCACCGGTATTCCCTTGCCATATATTAAGATATCTATTTTCCGGATCTACATGCTCTTTCGATACTCTCAGACCTTTTCCCACAGGCCCAACTATATGCATTTTGGCGCCCGGGGTTTCTGTGCCAATACCCATGCTATTGTTGATAATCCGGACCATCGACCTGCCGTCATTGGTAGCGAAACTAAAGCCCCCTTTCGGGTTCCCCGCACCCGTTCCCATGCTATTCCGGAAACGCATTACCGTACTGCCGGACTCGGGATCGTACAAATCTATAGAACGGCCCTCCCAACCCCAATCAATCCGGCCATTGGAAGTGACCGTTAATCCCGGAGCCGACACCTTTGATTGGGCGCTTATTTTGTCTTCCTCTACTTTTAGGTTATTTTGTAATATCACATTGCCATAGTGCCCCTCTACAGTAGGGCTTACCAAGCCTGTTCCGGTTACCACCTTTCCGTCTGATATACGGTGAAAGATCCCCCCATATAACTGGTTGCTTAATCCGATGCCTTCAGCGTTTACATAGAGGTGTGCCTTGTTTGAAATATCTTTCTTTCTGACGACCAATCCCCAATGAGTATTATCTGTTACTATTTGCATCCCCCCTTTTGTTTCTATAACAGGAATACCTCCTGAGGCAAAACGAACACCTAAATTTTTCGAATGCCCCACCCAAAAAGCCGTATCCCTAACCCAAGTATTGGCATGCACTACAAAATTATTGTCACCTCTGAGATCTAAACCTGAACCAGGGTAATTGATATGAAGTCGATCATCCAACACCTTAAAAGATGCTGATTTATTCCTAATCATGTTTTTCAATACAAAGCCAATATCCTCCCGGCCATACCCTAGTTGCACTCCTTTTTCCGCAATCATATGGAGACCATATCTGGCCTTGATACTGTCTTCTAAAACCAACCGATTAGCCCTAAAAGTCCCATTTACATGCAAGTTGTACTGGGGGGACGACGTACCCACCCCCACTTTCCCGTCCTTATGGTAAAGCGGGCTTCCGTCGATCTGCGTTTGGGCCCAAACGCCATCCAAACAAAACAGGCTAAAAAAGAGCCCCAATAAACCGATAATATGTATCCTTGATTTCATAAAATATATATTTTCATTTCCAAAAAACACATCCCGCTGTCGCCGGATTCCTACCCGATGACGATCACTCCTCCGGATTCCTAGCAGAAAGTCTTTCCAACAAAACAATCACTCGCCCTTGCTCCCGGAAAATTCCAACACCAAACGCCTAAGGCTCTCCAACTCAGATTCCAGACGTTCTATTTTCTTTATTCCGTCCTTAACCGATTCGTTTTCCCGCTTCAGCTTTACAATCGTCGATTCTTGCGCCTCCAGCCTTTCTTCCTGCTCTATGGCATACAGCGTCAACTCCTCGATCTTCTTCAGGAGCAACAACTGAAACTCTCCACTGGAGATTCCCTCTTTCCGGATATCCGTTTCGGAAGGGACCTCTGGCAGATGGTGGTGCTTTTCCACAAAAGCCTTCAGATCATCCAGTGTTCGCAAAGCGTAGTTTTTCCTAAACACATAGTCCGGGACTGCCTCGCCGGCGTCTACCGTGATTTTCACCTCTCTGGCATGAATAGCGCCCTTTACCGTAAGCTTGGCATCCGGATCGGGGGTTAGTGTCCCTATACCGATCCGGCTATTTTCGGAAGTGGCCAAAAATATTTTCCCTTCACCGGGATTCAGGCTAATATCTCCACCGTTCAGGGTATATACCGACAAATCGTCTCCGTCACCTTTTGTATTCAGGCTTTTATTAAAGGCCAAGCCCCCCACTTCTTTCTCATCTGCGACAATCTTTATAGCGGACGAACTTCCTTCTGCTCCTTGGCGAACCAAACGTAATTCTTCGGTCTGGAACCAATCCGTAGAGATACCTCCTGTTACTCCGAACCGGACATCTTGAGTGGGGTATCGTCCCATACCGAAATTTCCGTAATGGGCGTTCATAATCAATGAATTCAGTTTATCGGAAGAATTCCCTACCCATGAGCGCACAACATAGAGATTGCCCGTGTGGACTTGTCCCGGATCGTCAAAACCGATAAGGGAATGCACCTTTCCCCCGTCTTGAATCATCTCAATACGGGGATTGTCGTATTCGTTATTATTGTCCTGGTCCGCCACTAATGTCAAAACGGCGTCACCCTCCGTGCCGGCATTGATTTCCACCAAACTGCCCGGTGCATCGGTTCCGATACCCAAACGCCCTTTACCTTCGGAGAAAAAGATAATATCTTCTCCCAACGGGTTAATTTTCAAAGGAAAATCCGAGGACGACTGCATCCATGCGTATTCCTCCCGATACCCCATTCTAAAGTGTTCGGAATCTTTATTTCCCAATATAAAGGATCCGCCCCAAGGCGAACGATACTTATCGACAATATGGAATCGAGCTTGAGGGTCCATAGTGCCAATCCCCGTTTTGGCACTCATAAAAGACAAAGAGGAAATCATCGCCTCATTCTTAAGCGTTAAATCGGGATTATGGTCACCCCCACTCGACATTTGCTTAAAAACCAATTTTTTCCCGTCAAAAGCTATTCCCACATGTTGGGTTCCTCCTTTCAGAAACTGGATACTGGTTGTCGTATCTCCCACATGAAATTGTAGACCGGACATGGACCCCGGCCGTTCCAACCACAATTGATAATAACCGGGGTGAATAACCTTTAACGCCGGAGCTGTCTGTCCGGATCCTGTAGAATAATACAGATAGCTGTCGGATAGCTTGGTTAATTGGGCAAACGCCTTATTTCCCAAAAAGAGAAAGGACAGGATTAGAAGAAAAATGATGCGATTATTCATAATGCTGAAGTTGAATAACTATTCACTGTTAAATACATCCAGTAAAATAGTTCTTTACCTTGTGAGTCAGTTACTGAAACTAAATACTTATCAGCCGACGATTCGGGTATAATTTCCATCATACTATCAACAGGTATTGTTCGCAATCTTTTAGTAGTCTCTGTAAATACCGGTACGGAAAAAACAATGGCATTACCTAAGGCATCATCTTCAGAGTGAATTGAATTAACCGGAATTCGTACAGGCGAGACCGCCCACATGGAATAATCCTCCAAGGTTCCGTTGCGGGCCTGAAAAAAACTCAGATACCCGCTTTTATCGTATTGTTTGGCAGGGTAAACCTTTTCATCGAAAGACAAATGCGTGATTTCTCCCAGTTTAGAGTTTCCATAAACTATAGGGGTTTTATGTCCCCAAGGATTTGGAGTAGACAATCGTAATGAGATAGATTGTTCTTGATCTTCATTCAGATAGTCCAAAAAACCGTAAACCCTATATGACAACCATTTATACACAGGTCGATCAAAACGAAACATAGATATGGCAAAGCCAGAATTGGTGACATGATTATCTTCCGAAACGGAAACAGTTCTTATTCGGGCTTTACGATCCCCCAAAGCATCAAAGCGAAAGCGGTGACCATTTTTTACTATATCTTGATTGGGAATAATGTCCTTGATTATATTCGGGCTGTCACCTGTAGTCGACGTACGAAAAATCAACACACTATGCTCTAAGTCGCCATGCCTAGCCTCAATCGGATCATATCGCCTAAAACCTTCCGAGGCCATAAACGATACGGGAATATCACCTCCCTCATAATGGAAATTCTCCTCATTGGTTAACCATACCCTTGCGTGTTTTCCCTTTCCCGAAGCGTCCAACGCCCAATGCCCTGTTCCCTCCTCGCATTTATAATGAGCCAAAAGGCTTTCCAAAGCATCGCTGGGTTGATACAGTGGATTGCCATTAATACTTGATATCTCGGTGGGGCCCAGTTCTCTGCCGTAAAACCGGATATCTTTTGCCCGTCCATAAAAGTAGGCCCCTTTTGTAGGAGTATCTCCTCCCCCTTGTCCACAACCGATAAACCAAGGCGTTTCCGGTGCCAGAATATTACCGGAGGCTTCACCAGCCAAGACACCGTCAATATACAGTTTTAAGGTGCCTGGGTTGGGGCCTTCGGTTTTCGGTTCCACCGAAGAGCTTACGAAAATATGTTTCCAAGACCCCGCGCCGAAAGGAACGGAGACCGAAACCTTATCGCCCGCCTTAGCTACCAAATTCCCCTCCGACAGATACAGCCCAAAGCCATTGGAGTCAGTTACTCCCATTTTCCCAACCAGCACCTGATATCCGTTCTGGTCTCCGTCGGCACGAATCCGCAGGCCATATGACCAAGGCTTCGAACCTCCGAAATCCAGATCTATTGAGCTTTCTCCGTCAAAACGGTATGCCCATTTCCGGTCATCTCCTTCCTTGGATAAAACCAGCGGATGAGCCAATAGATCTATAACTGAAAATAAGCTCCCTAAAAGACAAACTTGAAAAATAAATACGATCCTAGACATGATCTCTAATTAGATGCAAAAACTACCCTCGTTTTACAGAATGAAACGATTACTAACCATATATATTCACTCAAAGATACAATCACAAATGGTATCTTCCCAACAAATATGATGACTGCCAAATAAGTAATACCAAAACATGTTTACCTATCTTAAAGTATGCTCATAGGAGTTCTAGATGAATACACATATAATTTAAACCTTAAAAAACAACCCGGAGCGAAAGACGCCCCGGGCTCAAACCAACACCAAGTCCAGTATAGGATACAATCACCCATTTGAAAACGTAAAAGACATGGCATTTCTCATCTAACATTCGATCGAATGGATAACACCAAGCCCCCCGTTACACAGCCTCATGATAAGCCTGCAAACGCAACGCGTTAAAAGCTCCGTTCCTTAGCGGATACATCACCCCGTTCACCTCTTGCAAAAACTCGATCCCCACCATCGCCAACGTATGCGCCGAAACGGACTTGTCATAACCCGCGGTCAGACTGACGCTCTGCGCCGTAGTCCCGCTAACCGGATACTCTGAACTTATCGCCACGGCGGATTTCTGTTTCGAACCGTCAAAATCCAACGAAGCCACCCCGACCTTAACCCGGAAATGCGTAGCGCCTTCGGGCGCCGATACGTCCGTATTCGGTACTATCGACGAACTGAATGTCAACTCCTCACCAGTATCGTCAAAAGCCAACGAAAGATCTGAGAATAGCGTAGTGTCCAATCCGGATTTCACATTAAACTCGAAACCTTCCAGCAATGACAAATCTCCCGCCGACACTTTGCGCTCCCCCCGTCCGTTAGCCGTGTCCGACTGCACAACCCTGACAAGCCTTTGCGTCAGCTTTGCCGTAGAGGCCCCGGTAGGCGCTCCCGCCAAAGCGTTACGGAACGCTGTCCGCAATAATTTCCCCTGTCGCCCCGCCTCGCCGAACTCCGCTTGGTTTTCCCTGGTCCGCTTAAAGGCCGGATCCGTCCGGATCCTGTTTCCGCTTACGCCTCCAGCCTGACGCACCAAATACGAACCGCCTTGGCCGTAAAACGACATCCCGCCGATTTTACCCTCAATCTTGATAATTCCTGACTGTCTAGCCATTTCAAATAATTTTTAACGTACAACAACACGACGAATCGCCGCAACAAATATCATTTCGCTAAGGCCGTTTCAAGCTACCAACTAGCGTAGCGATCTCATGAACGCCTTAGAAAGTGTCCAAAGACAGTGAATAGCCTTGGAACCAAGTATATCGGTAGGGTAGGATCCGACCTGCCAACACCCAGTTTGTCCCAAGAATCAAAAACAAACTCAATTCCTATCCTCCAGAGCCCCGACTCTCTCCCGAAGCTCCCGTTCCGAAGCCGACATCCTTTCCTCAATTCTCCCCACCAATCCACGGATTCCGTGCAACTCCCCGGTCAGCCTCCGGATATCCCGAACCAGTTCCCTCAAAAAGAATCCCGCTACGGGCGCCATCCCCACTCCCAGCCACTCTTTGATCGCTTCAACTATTTCCTTTTCCATAATTTTCCGGTTCTATGGGTATATTCCAACTTTCGGTTTCCTTCGAAATCACCCTTTATTTTACATAAATGCTATTATGCCTCGCATTAAATGGTTCTTATCAATTTTTTAATTGTATTTTTCCGTAATAACGAGAATGGTATTATTAATGTCCGGTTTTCATGTCACCAAGGCTTGCTTTGAACGGAATAGCCCGAAAATTCCAAATAAGCCTATTGCTATCGATTTGTACCCAAAAGCCAAAAAGTGTTTTATGAAACTATAATCTTAGCCATATGAAAATGAACCGCATCGTAATCTATCCAAAAGATATTCAGGCCATTACCGGAAAATCCGAAAGCGGAGCCAGAAGGGAATTGGTCAGAATCCGTGAAAAATTAGGAAAAGCGAGCCATCAGTATGTCACCGTCGAGGAGTTTTGTCAATATTGCGGCTTGTCTCTTGAGAGTATACGAAAACTATTGAACATATAAATTATGTTAAATAGAAGGCAAGCGACAATTAGCTTCTATCTTCTTTTTGTTTGTTATTTTATTCTTTTTCTTTTTTTATTGTTTTAACCCTCCCTAATCAGTTGATTTAATGAATGATATAGCCGTAAAAGTGGAGGGTTTGTTACTTGGAAGCAGAGGATTTGTTATTTAATGGGAGAGGATTTGTTACCCAAAAGGGAGGGTTTGGTATCCTAAAAGTGGAGTATATGTTACTTTTAGCGAGGGATTGTTACCCTTTAATGTGAGGTTTTGGTATTTATGTGGAGTAATCAGTATATTTGTGGCTTTAAAGACCTCATATATAGATAAAAACGGCCGTACTAATTACCCTCTACCAATCACCAGCAAAAACATGACCGGAACCACTCCCCAAATACGGGATTACCGAATTGTCAAATCAAACAAGGTAGTCAACTCCAAAACCCTCTTTACGGCCACACAGCAAAAGATAGTCGCGTTGGGCTTGTACAAGCTCCGCAACAATCCCGAACAGTACGAGGATATCGTCGTATACCTCTCCGAAGTCACCGCGGACGCCGACAAAAGGGGAGGAGGCTACTACGAGCGTATCAAGGAAGGGGCGAAGGGTCTTACTGGATCCTCCATCCAGATAGAAAACGAGGACGGCTCCTGGGAATCCCTCTCTTTCGTAACCCACGTTCAGGGCAAAAAAGGCCAAGGCTATATCCTTATCTCTTTCCACAAGCGGGTTCTCCCCCTGCTAGTCAATATGCAGAAAGAGTTTACTCAGTACCGTTACGGGTTTATTTACCGGATGCAGAGTTGCTACTCCATCCGTATCTACGAGCTGATGATCCAGTATTATCCCAATATCAAGCACCGTAGCTTTACCGTTGAGCGATTTCGCCTGCTTATGAACCTTGAGCGCAAATACAAAAAATTCGCCGATTTCCGGAAAAACGTTCTGGACGTGGCCCTCAAGGAGATTAACGCCCTTACCGACATCAACCTATCCTACAAGCTCAAGAAAAGGGGGAGGGCGTTCTCCGAAATTGAGTTCGTCATCCGCGCCAACAGCGCCCTGACGGCCATCAAAAAGGACAGGCCCCCAAAACCGAAGACCCTTGAACTTTTCCCGCCCCAAGAAGAGAATCCTGTTCGGGACACCAACCAAACCCAAGAGTCTCTCGAGCTCTTGCCTGTAGAAAAAGAAGAAAGAAGTACCGTCCTAAGCCCGGTACTATATACTCGCCTTTCCGGGAAATACGGCACCGAGTACCTTGATTTTGTCATCGACAAAGTTATCCAAAAGGAAAACGTTAAGTCAGTGCCCGCTTATGTCAACCAAGCCTTGCTCAAGGACTATTACAAGGAAGACTTCAGGGAGATCCTGACGAAACGGGAGCGCGTGGCCGAAAAAAGACGCAAAGAGGAAGAGAAAGCGAAGCAAAAAGAACTCGCCGACAAAATCAGCAAAGCCTACAACGACTTCACCCTGACCTTGGTGGAAAAATACGCCCACTTCGTCACCGAAGACGATATCCATGATTTTATCAAAGAAAATTCCTCCAACGTATTCCTGAAAAAATATGGAAGGACCCTGCTTGACGGCAAAGAGGATCCAAAAGCACTGTATTCGCTGACAATGTGGTTCGTCCGCAAATACGCCGACGAACTCTTCCCCGACGACAACGACGCCTTCCTGGTCGACTTCGACAATTTCACCGAAACATACACCAAGAAAACCATCCATGCCCCCCAAAAAGATTAACCGGTGTAGAGACATGGCATGCCTTGTCTAACACCCGAATGGTCCCGAAATATTATGCATTTGAACAAAATTATTCTTGCTTTATTCGTATAATTCTTCGATCAATTATTGACACCAATACGTTCCAAAAAACTAATCTCAGGCCTTTATTTTTCTTCCATAACCACAATGCTTTTGGATGGAAGAAAAATTTGTAGCCGTATTTAGAAGATTTTTTGGTTACTTTTTTATCGTCAACTGAGCGATAGCGATCTCATGAACACCGCAGAAAGCAAACAAAGCAGGTGAGTAAAAAGTAACACCGGGGTCTGTTAAGTGTAACATGTCAATGGTTTCGGAATACCGTATTTTTAATCCCAATAATTATGTCGTAGTGCATAACACGCAATACCAAACCAATACCTTCCCTTTTTCCCAAACAATCCGTAATATTGGGTACCGCCGTCCGTACCCCTAACCAGTTACCCCGTGCCCGACAGAATGAAACTACCCATAGGTATACAAGATTTCAGAACCCTCCGTACCGAAGGGTACCTCTACGTCGACAAAACAAGACAGCTCCACCGGCTTATCGGATCAAGCAAATACATCTTCGTTT
Organism: Fulvitalea axinellae; assembly: GCF_036492835.1. Lineage (GTDB taxonomy): Bacteria > Bacteroidota > Bacteroidia > Cytophagales > Cyclobacteriaceae > Fulvitalea > Fulvitalea axinellae. Next base: position 19,988 of record NZ_AP025321.1, read on the forward strand.
CCAGACCCCGCCGTTTCGGAAAATCCCTTCTTGTCAGCACGCTCAAAGAACTCTTCTCAGGATCCGAAGAACTCTTCCGTGACCTCTGGATCGCCGACCGTGTCGATTGGTCAGGGATTGCGTCCCCGGTTATCTATATCGATTTCAACAGGCTCGACTACCGGGGCCAAAGCCTGCAAATTGCCTTGGCCCGTCAGATGGACAACTGCGCGGCCTCCTTCGGCCTGGAACTGCGAAGCGAAAGCCCCAAGGACAAATTCAACGAACTGCTCGAGACCCTGGCGAAAACAAAAGGAAAGGCCGTTGTCTTGGTCGACGAATATGACAAGCCCATAACCGATTTTCTGGGCGACACGGAGGCGATGAAAACGAACGTGGACACGCTCAAAAATTTCTACGCCACCCTTAAGTCCCAAGACGCCAATATCCGTTTCGCCCTGCTTACAGGTGTCTCCAAATACGGAAAAGTCTCCATCTTCTCCGACCTCAACAACCTCGATGATATCACCCTTGAGGAAGACTACGCCGACATCGCTGGCTATACCCAGCGGGAGATCGAAGATAATTTCGGGGAATGGATAGACAGAGTGGCCGAAAAAAGAAAAATGCCCCGCGCCGAAGTGATGCGGAACATGAAAGACTGGTACAACGGATACGCCTGGGCCGAAGGGCAGGGGATATACAATCCCTTCTCCATCCTGAACTTCTTCAAAAAAGCGCGCTTCGACAATTATTGGTTTTCCACCGGAACCCCCACGTTCCTCACCAAAGCCCTTACCGACGCCCGCATTCCCGCCTACGAGCTAGAGTCCGTATACGGTTCGGATACCCTGCTCGACAGCGCCGACATCCAGCACGTGGACCTCTACTCGCTCCTTTTCCAAACCGGATACCTGACCGTCAAGGAAAGGCAGGATATGCCCGGTGGGCACGTTTCATACCGGCTTTCTTATCCCAACAAGGAAGTGCGCCACTCCTTCCTGCGCTATGTCCTGGCCGAATATATGGGAGGCCCCGTCACCCAAACCGAAAGTAACGTAAGCCTCAAGGCTACCCGGGCCCTGCTGGCGCAAGACCTCGAAACCTTTTTCGAAGTGCTGAGAACCGTATTCGAAACGGTTCCGTATTCCATCACCGCCAATAGGGAGTCATACTTCCACGCCATTACGCACGTGGTATTGAGTCTCACGGGGATGCAGGTCTATTCCGAAGCCCAAACCGCCCAAGGTCGCATAGACGCCGTCTTGGAGGCTCCTGACGCGTTCTACGTCTTCGAGTTCAAGCTCGACGCCAGCGCCCGCCAAGCCCTCGACCAGATACGGGACCGACAATACTACGCCCGCTACGCCAACACCGGCAAAAAATCCGTCCTGATAGGCGTCAACTTCTCCACCGAAACCCGGAATATCCAAGAGTGGGAAGCGCGTACGGTTTTGGGATAATAGAGACCTACAACCAAAAAAGGTAAACCTCAAATTGAGGTTTACCTTTTTTTCTTTCTAAATCACACCGTTTATTTCCCTTTGGCTGAAAGGATAAGCTTCCTCAGGGCAGCCAATTCCGCTTCCATGCGCTCTATTTTATCCATTTTTTCTTTTAGGATCTTGTTTTCGTTTTTTAAGATTCCGATTTGTTTGTTTTGGTCAATAGCGTAAAGTGTCAGTTCCTCGATTTTACGCAACAGTTTTGCGTCCATAGCGCCCAAATCCACTCCGTCTTTTTCAACTTCCCCGGCCGATGGGATATGTTCCAAATGGCCGTGTTTGGTGATAAACGCTTCGACATCTTTAAGACTGGCCAAATTATAACTGTCTTCAAAAACAAAGTCTGACCATCCGTCCAAAGATACTTTAACCTCTTGCGCTTTGACTTTCCCTTTTACCGCAAGTCGGTAGATGCCGGGATTGGTGGTTCCGATGCCAATATGCCTATTATGTCTCAAGATGCTCAATGCGGGGATGTCGTTTTGGGGGTCGGCGTCAAGAGCATGATGCATTCCAATGTCCAATCTGTTCTTATCAGCTTCGTAATGTAAATAGGCGCCTGCAAAAGCAGCTTCCGTAAATCGTATTTTACTGCCGTCAGATATATTTGGCATTGATTCTATACGGAGGGTTGGCCTCTCTGACTTGATGTGAAGGAGGTGGAAGGGAGCATTTGTTCCGATCCCGACATCGCCTTTGTGGTTGATTGTCATTCGCTTTTTTAGGCTACCATTATTATAAGTATAGAAGTGCATGTCAGACATACTATTTGCGCCAATTTGTTGTAATTGTATTTTACCTGTGGCTGACCAATCGCTTCTGTTATGAAATTCAAGAGATGTTGATTGATTTGATCCTCCGCCGGAATTAACTAAGGAAAGAACCCGCGCTTCTGAATTGGGTGAAGATTGTCCTAGTTGGGCGATAGGGGAAGGCTCACGACTAGTTTTTGTCCCAACATTTAGTAGTGACCCAGGTGAGGTATTGCCAATGCCTACATACCCATTTGATTTTATAAATAGTCGGGTTAAATAGCTCCCTTGTGGGTATTTTTGAGAAGCGTTTTCGTTATAGCCGATAAAAAAATTATTATCAGAGTTTATAAAGTTATACACAGAGGATCCTGTACTGTTCTCAAATAGAAGTCCTCCAGGGCTATAATATCCACTAGAATGTTTAATATGTACTTTCGAGAGAGGAGTCGATGTTCCCAATCCGATATGGCTATTATTCCGGTCAACAGCCAAAGCCATAACGTCCGGTTGCCCAATGATGCCGACTCCGTTACCGGAATTTGCCCTGAGCAGAGACCAGTCTCCCAAGTCACTATCTCTATAGATTACAAGTTTCGCCTCGCCATCATGCATATTAAATGATTTGGAAAACACGTTTTCTCTGACTTCAAGAGTTCCTGTTTTCGCATCAAGAATCATGGGGTAATAGTTTGGTGTAGTGGCATTCTGGCCTGTTCCCCAGTAAAACCTTCCATTAACGTGAAAGCCAAACATCAATTCTGAAAGTTGCCCCGGATTAAAAACCAAGGCTCCGAAACCCGCGTCGCTAAACTGTATTTTATTATAAAACCCATTTACCGAACTAATAGAATTATTGCCTTGTACAGTAATTCCTTCATCAGTCTGACAATAACTTTTTTGAGTGATACCTGTAAAAAAAACTATCCAGATAAGGGTTAAAAATCGCTTCATATTATTTGTCATTTAAAAGTTGCTCTACAAGTTTCTCCAAACGTTTGATTTTACTTTCCTGCTCAATGGTGTATAGTGTTAGCTCTTCAATCTTTTGCAATAGCTGAATTTGGAATTCCCCAGAATTAAGTCCACTTTTTATCATTTCAGAAGCAGGGGCAATCTCTGGTAAATGTTTTTCCTTTTTTATATAGACCTCTACATCTGATAACTCCGGTAAGTTGTATTCTTCATCAAATACAAAGTCGGCTCCAGCCTGTAAATCGATTTTTACCTCTTTTGCGTGGACCTTTCCTGCTACTGTCAATAGGGCTGAGCGACCAACAACACCATGTACTATTTTTATTTCTTTTCCAACTAATGACCATGTTTCCTCTCCTTCTCCGATACTAAATGCTCCGTTACCTATTCCAACTATACCACCTCCATTCTCAATATGGTACCCTGCCGATCTTACGATTCCATTTACATGGAGTCTTTGTACAGGAGAAATATTACCTATACCGACATATTGGTTATGTCTTAGAACTGTAATGGAGGGCACGTCACTCCCCAACTCCTCATCGGCAACATGATGCATACCGATATCAAATCTGTTTTTGTCAGCTTCATAGTGCATATAGGCTCCTTGGAAAAAGTACTCTGTAAATCGAATCTTACCCCCTATACTATTATTCACCTTCGATTGAATACGTAAAACAGGGTTCGTTGCATTTAAATGCAGAAGATGTTGAGGAGAACTAATTCCAATCCCTAAGGCTTTTCCTATGTAAGTATAATCATGGTCATGGGTGAAATAGTAACTATAATTACCACCAAAGCTTGGGGTTGTACCGATTCTAAGCCTTGCTTTGTTGGTGTCCACCGTTTCTGGGGACAGGATTATGTTTTTGTTGCTAGTAGCAGGCATTTTGAAGGTAATGTCAGACCCTTCGTGGTTTATTTCCTGCGCTTTTCCTATTAGCGCAACCATACAGAGTAATCCGCAGACAATAAAAATTCTCATGAAATGGATATTTATAGTTGAATAGTTCTTGTAACCCTTATAGACCGGCTAAAAAGGTGTAGTCATTTTCCTCCCTTGGACCTAAGGGAATCCACCTCTTGTTTAAGGTCGAGAAGTTGTTCTTGAAGCTGAATCTGATGGAGCGTCAACTCCTCGATCTTCTGCAAAAGTTTCATATTCATTTTCCCCAAATCCACACCTTCTTTCTCCATTTCCTTCGCCGATGGGATCTCCGGAAGGTGCTGATGATCCTCGATATATTGTTTGGTTTCCAAAAGGCTTCGAAGGTTGTAATCTTCCGCAAACACATAGTCGGGGGCGTTTACAACCTGTACTTTCACTTCTTCACTCGTGATTTTACCATCTACACCCAACTGACCTTCTAACCATGAGTCCCCTTTTACGTATAGCTTTTTATGTTTAGAATTTGGTGTGAAATCTCCAATTACAAGTTCTCCATTAATGCAAGAAGGAGAGTCTTTTGACCTAAAAATTATCTGATATTGTCCTAAGTGGTCCTTAAGCCATAATTGGCCAGATCCATCGGTTGTAGCTTCAAACCTGGATACAATTGTGTTGTTGAAATTTTTAAGATCTAAAGCCTTAAAATAATCACCTTGGTTTTGCTTTAATTCAACATTGCCACTAGTGAAAATATTTCCCGTGAATTCTGTTTCCCCCTTAACAAATAACTTTCTGCCTTTTGATGATGATGGAACTTCACCCAATACTAAGTCCCCGACAATAAAAGAAGGGGATGTTCCGCTTTTAAAATATACTTTATAGTTACTTGAAGGGTCCCTTAGCCATAATTGACCTGATCCGTCGTTTGTAGCTTCAAGGCGCGACACTATATTACCATGATAGTTAGCTACATCATAAGCCCGGAAACTACCGGACGACGTTTGCCTTATTAGTACATTTCCCTCTTCAGGGAATGAATTACTTTGTGCGAAAACCATCGGGAAACCGAAAATAAATACGGACAATAGCGTGAAAATATTCTTCATAAGACATGTGTTTTTTTAACTCGGATTTAAATACATTAATTGGAATTGGTAAGGAGCCTTGTCTGACGTTAACGATAGGCATTTCAAAAATTACTGGATTATTGAGCCCAAAAAAAGCCCGGAACAAGTCCGGGCCGGTTGACGCAAATGTCTAAATATTTAAATCGTATCGCAATTTTTAACTTATGCGATTAAAGAATAATTTCCCTGTTTGAATCTTAGATAAATGGGAGAGTATCAACTCCTTTTACAAACCTTCACATAATCGTCCAGCTTAACCTTTACCGCCTTTACGTCATCCTTGCCGGCGTTATCGGGCAACGCCCTGACCATCGCCACCAGCTCGGCCTTGGCCTCGCGGAGCATATCCGCCCGGGTACGTTCCTTGCGGGCCTTTTCCTCCTCCTTCAGGCGCTTGACCAAACCTGGTATAGCGCCCGCATTCTCCAACGATATGTCGGACAAGTCATACTTCGACAGCTTCTGCAACTGTCCCTTGGTCACCCTCGCCTTGCCGGCCAAAATCTCCCGTTTCGCCTCGGGGTTCAGCCTCCCCACAAGGTTCAGCGACCGTGCGTACTGCGCGTCGCGCTCGATGGTGGCCTTCGACACTTTCATCACCTCGGCCAAATACGCCGCGGTATTCCGCTGAACCTCATTTTGAGGTTCGCCACCGCCGTCCGTATGCTGGTTGCCCTTAAAGCCCTCTTTCACTTTCTCGGCCTCGTAGCGCAAGCCCCGCAGATAACTCGCTTGCTCCGCCGTCAGGTTCCTGCGTCCCAACTGCAAAAGGATCATCCACTCCTTCGCCTCCTCCTGATCGGCGAATTCCTTATAGTGGACTTTGAACTTCAGCTCCGGATGCTCCGCCAACACGCGGTAGCGGTTGTGCCCGTCCACCAACACGGACTCGGCGCCGTCACGCCAAAGCACCAAAGGCTCCAAAACGCCTTCCGACAGCAGGTTCGCCCGCAAACGGCCAAACTCCTCCTCCTTAAGCGGTGGAATAAAATCCCGCAACTCCGGACGCACCACAATATCCCCCAGCGCCAAAGTATCCTTCTCCTCTTCCACCACCTGCAACGTGGCCGGGATATCCGTTTTCTTCACCAAATGATTTTTCCCCTGACGATAATTCGCCAACAAATTCTTCTTCGCCATATCTTTTCTACAAACGCAATACAGAACGTAAACAACCCTGTTAGCGGATCTTCATCAGTACAGGGCTTAGGTAGGAACCGTGGTCCAGAACAAAGTTCCCGCTCTCACCTCATGATTTTTGCGGGCCGTCGCAAGGCTCCAGCCTTGTGACTCACCTTACCGCAAAGTTCCAACCTTGCGACATCCCGTCAATTTTTCAAACACCCAAACCAACCTTATCCACTTCCTTCGCGAAAGCCTCATAAGCCTCGGCCCCTTTCGATTGCGGAGCGTACTCCATAACGCTGATACCCGCCGCCGAAGCCTCCGGAACGCTCACGTTCGAAGGAATACCGCTCTTGGCCACTAGCTTACCGTACTGCTCGCGCAGAAACTCCTCCGTCTGCTTGCTTAGCGCCGTATTGTCCTTGCGCGTAAGCAAAATATGGCTCAGCCTCAGCTTTTCGTTCGTTGTTGACTGAATACTGTCGATCAGGTTGATCACCGCCGAAATGCCCCTCAACCCCTTCGGTTTGCATTCCACAGGAATAATAACCTCGTCCGCGGCGTTAAGGCTGTTGATGGCCAAGAAGTCCAGCGAAGGCGAATTGTCGATCACGATATAATCGTACTGCTCACGGATTGTAGAGAGAATATCCCGCAGACGGAAATACCCAACGATATTGTTCGAGAAATGTCCGTGCGCCGTAGCCAAATCGATACTCGACGGCAACAGGTCCGGAAGGTTGTCAAAAGACAAAGCCTGCAAAGGCAAGTTCCGCACGATACTGTGCGTGATGTCGTACTCGCCCTCCTCGATAAACAGACCGCAAGACTCCGTCAGGTTCGACTGCGAATCCAGATCCACCATCAACACCCGGTGACCGGCCAAGCGCAAGGCGGCCGCCAGATTAAATACCGTTTCGGTTTTGGCCGACCCGCCCTTGTGGTTCAGCACCGAGATAATCTTCGCACTCATATATATGTGATATTTTAGACCTAAAAAAGAAAAAGTGGAAAGGCGTTATGAGGGTAGCCCCAATAAAATAAACCGTATACCCGAATCCCCGCCACCGTATACGAACTTAAAAAATAAAACAGTCCGGAAAAAAGAATACAAACCATTTGTTGGCCTTAGTGAGGGTACCAACATCAAAACAAGGACAATTTTGTTCAAGTGTATACCTAAATGAAAATGTGTTTGTTTTTAATAAAATATAAGGTTTAGTTTGCTTTATTAAGTGTGTAAATATATGTTTATGTGATTGATTTTTATCTATTAGTAAGAATTTTTTATATGAAAAAATTAGCTTTTTTATTTCTTATTATTGCGTTAGGCGCTTCGTATGCCTTTGCTCAAGGTAATTACGTTCCGGAAACTATAGAGTTTACGCATGATATAGAAGGTACTGATGAGCGTGTTTATTTTGAACTAAAGAAGACGGGAGAAACGGTTAGTACGGTAACTTACGATATTATTTATACGGGTTATTATAGAACCCCTCCCGAAGGAGTGGAATACCGGTATGAGGTCCCGTATATTCAAACTCCGTATAGGGTTACCTTGCCGATCAATTCACCGAAGCCGTATTTTGAATTTGATTTTAGCTTAATCTTCAAGCACGAAACCAGGCATTATAAAGCTAGGTGTTTCGATATTCCGTTGCCGGGTCCAGCTTTTTTGGGACATAACTGATATATCCGGTTTGATTTTATTGGCCTGCGGAGAAATTGCTTAATAGGGCGAAGGCCAGGTTTGCTTCTTTTTGTTTAGGTACTATTTGGCGGGACGTTTTTTACCGGTTGTTTGTCCATGATTCTTCGCCTGACAGGACATATGTTGGATTCTATTTTTATACTATTGAAATTAAATTTATTATGAAAAAAATTTCTTTTATCTGCTTTTTTAATATCCTTTTTATATCCGCTTTCGCTCAAGGAGAAGGAGATTATATTCCCGAAACAATTGATATTACATATCTGGTCAGAGATAATTCTGATGGGGCTGAGACTGTTTATTTTACCCTTGAGAAAAAATATGTAGGGGCTAATACCGTTACATATGACATTTCGGGGTTTTATGTTTATATGGTTTTGGGGGTAATGAGAAGTCCAAGTGTTTCTTTATCGGGCGATATTTACTTAGGTCCCCAGCTATCGTACCCTAAGACTATCACTCTGCCGATCAATTCGCCGAAGCCTTATTTTGAGTTTGATTTCCAATTGATCTACTCTCCGGAAAATATACAAAAGTTTACGGCCAGAAGTTATGATATACCGCTTCCGGGGCCGGCTAGGTTGTGAGTTCGTATAAGGAGAAGAATGTAATTCTTGTGATATGTTGTTAGTATTTTATTCAGAAGCCAACGTGGTTAACGTTGGCTTCTGAATTATTGGAGGGGAAGCCCAATCTACAGTTGGTTTTGTTTATAGGTTATCTTTTTTGTTCTGCCATACCGCTTCAGTCATAATACTGTCGGGGAATGGTCGGGTTAAAGTTGAAGGATGTATGTGGAGTGGGGGAGAAAGGAGGGAAATACGAAGCGTTTTATCAGTTTTGTTATTCTATTCATTTTAACAAGGTGAATGCCGATGAATAAAGGTGATGCTTACTCTTAAGTACCTCTCCAAAAATAATTCGAGTTTAGCTTCGCATGCCCACGTAAATTATTAAATCTGTAAATTTGGTCATGCGTTTTTTGAACTTATCATCATCGACCGTCAACCGTTTAGAAACTCTTGTCAGAAAGAGTGAGAATTACCGGGTAAGGCAAAGAGCCCAAGCCATCCTTTTTAGTACAAAGGGGTGTCAACGATCCCAGATCAGCGACCTGTTGAGTGTCACAACGGAAACCGTATCGTCTTGGTTCGATCAAATTGAGGAGAATGAAGACTGGGACCTTAAAGACCTTCCGGGGCGTGGGCGGAAACCTGTAATTGGGGAGGATAACTCCAAAAAAATTTGAGTATGTGGATAAGAATGTCCCACGAAGCCTTTGTCAAGTGGTGCAATGGGCTCAAGAGAACTGTTCCGTTACCGCATCCTGCGCGGTCCTGTCCCGATTATTAAGGTTTGCTGGATTCAGTTACAAAAGAATGCGGGTCAGCTGTTCCCACCAACGGGACAAGGTGCTGTTCGATTTCTTTAAAACTGAGATACAGGAGCTTAAGAAGATGGAAGATGAAGGTGAAATAGATTTGTATTCGTTTGACGAAATGGGAGTGAACCTGTCACCGGTCGTTCCTTATGGATGGCAAAAGGTTGGAAAAACGCATCGGTTATCCAGTATGCCCGGCAGCAACCATACGGTTGTCGGTTTTGTGAATCGGAAATGCGATTTCCATGGATTCAGAATTAAGGGCGCGGCAACGGCTGAAACCACGGTTGCGTGCATTAATAATTTTGTCGATCAAATAGAGAAGAAAACGGTTGTCCTAATCGATAACGCAAGCATTCACAAAGCGAAATGCGTCAGAGAAAAAATGGGTGAATGGGCAGAAAAAGGCCTGTTCCTGCAATTTATACCGGCATATTCCCCCGAGCTTAATTTCATCGAGAGGCTTTGGCTCGAATTCAAGCATCGATGGCTTTCAAAGCCGAACTATTTTGATTCAATAGAAGAGCTGACAAAAGCCATCGATGATGTCATTAGAGGGATTGGGACAAAGTATCGAATTAATTTTGAATGACTACTTATTTGATCTTATGGATTATTGGGATAGTTTTTGTTGAAAAGAAACCCCGCCTAAACGCAAAAAAACCGGCATGTCATACACACCGGATTTCCCGTTCGTTTTTTATTGATACAGCCCTTGCGTTAAGGCCAAATGGCCAATGCGCTCGGGGTAAGTTCCCGGCTAGGAACCTAAATTCAGTTGCGGAATTTAGGTAGGAAGCCGGAAACGGCCGACGACAAGCTTAATCGAGCCGGGGAGGATTTTCCGTTTTTTATGGCATTCCCGCTACGTGGGGGCATGTTGTTGAGATTTCCTTGCTTTAAAATGAATCAATAAAACCATCCTTACTTTTAATAGATTACCTTAATCTTATTTATTGCTGGGTCTGTTGAAATTTTTAGCCTTCCTGTTTTCATTAAATGTTTTATTGAAAGATTTAACATTTTTATTATACATCTTAATGTACTTGTTTTTTTCTGGATCGTTAAGCCACTGCTCTCTTTTCCCTACAGTCTCAGCATTAAAAAGCGCCCGACTGATAAATCCCTCTTGATCTTGTAAGTATCCATTAGCGACACCTTTTATATATTCCTTATAATTCTTAGTTCCTCGTTTAAAGCTGGAATGAGATGTTTGATACATTGCAATTTCAAAATGTTGAAAAACAGCATCTCCAATCCCCTTAAAATGTTGATCTTCGTGAACAAATGTATTTATAAGATTGTGATAATTATTGAATAATGTTTCTCCATTTTCTTGTAATCCCATATTTACCGTTAATTTACCATCTGCTACGGCGGATGCGGCAAGCTTACTTTTTTTATCATTAATAACATTAATACTTTTTATTGGATGAAACGATTTTTTTTGAGACCATATTTTCTTAATAACTTTGACTTGGGTAGAAGAAGAAGATTCAGAGAATAGAATACTTTCTCTATATACAGGAGGTGTGGTAGTATTTTTTATAAAAGGTTTAATAAATTTCGCAAATGATTTAATTGAATTTGCATCACTCTTAATAATACGAATTTCGTCACTGGTGCCATACTTTCCCGCATATCTTCCATCAGCAGTATAATACCATTCCAAGCCTTCCAGCTCAATCCCATCAATAACCCTATTCTCACTAAAAGCATAAGGCGAATTCCAAGGATAATCAGGAGCCAATGGATCCACCGCAAAAAACCTCCCGATCACCGGATCGTGCATCCGGTACTTGTAGTTGACGAAGCCCGTCTCGGTATCGGATTCCTGTCCCTGGAACCCATACCTATACTTCCCTGCGCTAAAGCTACGCCCTTTCATAGTCAAACCAAAGGGGAAATAGTCGTTGGTGGAAAGCACGTCGGGGTTTCCGTCTGCTGAGGCCCTGTCGGAGATTACCGCCAGTACGTTGCCCTGGTGGTTGGTGAGCTCGTAGTTTCTCAAACCTACGCGCAGGTCACCGGCTAGGGTGCCCGTCTGCGGGCGGTACAGGCCCAGCCTCGAACTGCCGTACACGGGCTGTTCGGCCAGCTTTCCGTCCTCGTAGGTGGCCATGGGGTTTCCGGAGGCGTCGCGCAGGTAGCGGGTGGTTCTCTCCTCCCCGTCAGGTGTCCTCACGGTCTTGCTGATCCGGTTTCCGGAGGCGTCGTAGGCGAAGAGGGTTACCTGCTCTCCCGCGTCCAGGGTTTTGCGCACCCGGGCCACCTTGCCGTCGGGCAACCAGTCTATGCGCACCTTGGCGGCCTTGTCCTCCAGCAGGTTGCCGATCTCGTCATACACGTAGTTGTCGGGATCGGTCTGTTCGGCGAAGAGCTCGGGCTTTTCCTCCGGCACGGGCTCGGCCCTGAACAGGGCCTGGGCGCCTGCTTTCACCTCGAATCCCGGCTTCAGGAGGATCTCCCCGGCCACGGCTTCCACGTCCCTGCCGGCTTCCACGGAGGCGCCGGCGCCCGATACGGTCAGCGAGCGGTAGTGCTCCGGCTGTCTGTCGGGCAGGGGCTCGTTGTCGTACACCCGCTCGTCCCAGCCGGCGGGCTTGGAGCTTCCGCCCACGGCGGCGGCCACCTCGGGGTCGTTGAGCACGCGGCGCAGGCGGTTGTCGGCCAGTTCGCCGTCGGCGTCCCGGTTGTAGGAATAGGAGAACTTATGCCCCAGCTCCCCGTCCTTGTTCCTGCGCTCCAGCGTCAGGATATTGCCGTTGGCGTCGTAGGAATAGTCGGTGTCGTAGGGCATCACGGCCTCGCGCGCGGCGAAGGCCCCCGTGGCGGCCTCGTATCCCCGCAGGCTCCGGGCCTTGACCAGCCGGTTCAGCTGGTCGTACCTGTACAGCATGCCCTGCACGCCCTTTTCCCTGGCGCCGTCCTGCCGGCCGGCGTAGGGCAGGTCGGTGACCATCCAGGATATGTTGCCGTTGTACAGCCCGCGGTTTCCGTTTTCGGCTTCCTGCTTTTCCCATAGCCCGGCCTCGCCCTTGGGGGCTTTTCCGGCGTTTACGGGGCTGTAGTCGCCCTCATAGTAGCCCAGCCTGTAGGCGAAGGCGTCCTTGGTCGCGGCGCTTCCGGGATCGGATTCGTCCCCCACGGCGTTCACGCCCTTGAGCCATCCCTGCAGGGTGTAGTAGTAGTCCGTTCCCTGCGGGGCGGCCTGTCCCAGCTCCACGCGGCGCAGGGGCCCGTGGGCGTAGTAGCGGTAGGTGGCCTCGCGGTGCCAGACCAACCTGTCGGCGGAGGTGTGCACCTCCAGCAGGCGGTTGTCGGCGTCGTAGTCGTAGCGGTGGGCGAACTGGTCGGGCTTCCCGAACTGGTAGAAGACGTAGCTCACGTTTCCGCTGAGCAAATCGTACACGTAGTCGGTCCGCTTCGGATCCAGTCCGGGCTGGCACTGCACCAGGCTCTTGACGTTGCCGTGTATGTCGTAGCTGTAGTGCGCGGTGACGGCATCGCCTCCGGGGCCCTCCTCCAGGCGCTCGGTCCAGGCCACGCGTTTGCGGAGGTTTTCCGGTTCGAAGTCTTGCGGAAAGCCTTCCGGCAACAGGTCCTGCGCCGCGCGCCGGTCGTAGTGCGTGCGGGTGACGTGCCTGAGGGTCAGGCCAGTGTCGTCCGGCCCCGGATAGGCGGGGTTGTTCAGCTTGGCCCGCAGATCGTCGGGGTCGTCGTCGTCATTGTCTTCCCCGTCGTCCATGGACAGGTCGGTTGCGAAGCCCTCCATCTCGCCGCTTTCCACGGTACGGCCCAGGGCGTCGTACTTGATGTAGGAGGCTTTGTCCTCGCGGGCCTGCCGGGCGTTCTGCGAGAGGCGCAGGCGCCCCAGCGCGTCGTAGCGGAAGTGGACGGCTCCCCCGTCGGGGCTCCGTTGCCACGCCAGGCGGTTCAGGGCGTCGTACTGGTAGCGCGTGCGCAGGCGGTGGGCCGGGTACAGGCTTTCGTCAAGGTTTTCCAGGGCCCCGGGATCGGCGCCGGAGTCCCGCAGGCGTTTTTTGGTTGCGAGCTCGGCCACCTTCGTCTTGTCCAGCGGCGCCACGCCCTCGGGGGGCACGGTCTCCTTCAGGTTGCCGGCCTGGTCGTAGTAGTAGAGCGTGTAGTGGTGCTCCTTGGGGGTATACTCGTAGGCCAGGCGGTCGGTCCTGATATTGTCCATGCAGGCCGTCTCGCTCAGGCGGTAGAACTCCGACATTTTGGCGTCGTAGAGGCTGTCGATGGTTTGGCGCTTGCGCTCCTCTACGATCCGCTCCACGTTTTTCTCGCACTGCTCGCGCAGGATGTGCGTGTACTCCGTGGCGGTGTAGACGCGGTAGAACCAGTTGGTGCCGGTGGTGGTCGGGGTCAGGCAGAGGGTGGGGACGGTCCGCTTTATGTCGTATTGTTTGACGATGGGTTGTCCCGGGTCGTATTCGACTCTCCCGGGGAAGTATACGTATTGTAGGGAGTGGTTTATCCCCCAGTAAGGGGGATGGCTATCGTCGAGATATGACAATGTTTCCAGAGGGTTATTAAATTTTGAAACGCTTTCATCCAACTTGATTTTAAGCCGGATATCGCCCATGTGTTTCCGATACACGATTTCTTTTTGGTCCGGATAAAAACCTGAGGGAGTAGCCTGTGCCCCGTTTTGGGGCTGGACAGTTTTCCAGCCGTCTCCACTGTTGGATTCCCATCGGAAAGAGAAAAGTTGACCGAGCTTATCGGAACAAGTTACCGGGTCGATATCACCGGCGTTTATCACCGATCCGTCGGAGAACTCCATTGACACTTCGCTGGCGAACTGTGTGTAATTCCCCAAATGTTCAAAAGGTTGGGACAAGAGATCCGGGTTTGGTTTCTCCGGATTATCCAAGTCGACAATATTGGTAAACCGCAACTTATTGCCAGATATACTCAAATAATATGATGACCAGCTGTAGTTATCATTCTCTTCAGAAATAACAATTTCCTCAATATTGTTATTGTCCAATAACCTACGTGAGTCATGCCAATTTTCTTTTGCGACTATTATTTTTCTTATGCTATTTCCCCTTAGGGATATCATATCGGTTAGGACCTCCGAGAACTCTTCAATCCTGTTGTTTTCAAGCAACATTACCCTCAATGGGCCGACACTTCCGTCGTATTCTGACATTTTCCACTTATCCGGAATACTGGTCAACCTGTTGTTGTTCAATGTCAGATGGTAGTATACGTTAGGTCCTTTGTGTGGATACTCCGTTATTTGGTTTCCATCCAGTCTAAGTACAAAATAAGCTCCGGGCATATCATGGACATCGTGGCCACAATCCTCTTCGCAGGTTGAGGGTGAGAGCTCGGGTATAATTTCAATCTTATTGTTTCTGAGGTCAAGTTGTTCCAGAGCGTTTCTGTATTCAATCCAACCAGGTTCGCCCCACTCCGGAACAGGTTCATGCACCTTGCGATATCCTTTGTAAAGCGATTCGGGGAATACCTCAAAGGAGTTATCCGCCAACGAGAGTAAGCGTAGTTCACTTCGAACCAATTCGCTAAAATTGGAAGGTAGTGACGACAGTTTATTATGGCTAAGGTCAAGGTCCGCAAGCTGTTTGTTATTGTCGCAAAATGCTTGCGGGATTTCCTCAATCCCAAGATTGGAGAGCCCTAGGCCTATAAGGTTGGAGAAATGCGCGCCATCGTATAGGCTCGGAGGGATTTCGCCAAAAGGGTTGTCCCCGATATCAAGTTTGGTAAGGTTCGGGAACTTGCCGTTAAGCCCGAAATCGTGGGGGAGGGAGGTCAGGTCGTTTCCTTTGAGATAAATCTGGCGTATCCGGGCTTCACCGTCTTCCGAACAACCCGGTATTTGCGTAATCCGGTTGTTGTTGAGTATCAGCGCTTCGGGGAACATGTCCCAGACATTATTCGGAAGGGCGGATATTTCGTTAAACGACAGGTTCACCGTTGAGGCGTCTGTCACGCCCCATCCCTGCGGGAATGTGTTCAGGCGGTTATGTGCGAGGTCAATGTCGTACGCATATTGCGGAAGGTCTCCCGACATTCCGGTAAATTGGTTGTTGCTAAGGTATAGCTGGCTAAGTTCCTCAAGTCCGCCCAAGTCCGGTATCTGCCCTGAAAGTTGGTTATGGGAAAGGTTAAGGTCCCCCAGTTGTCCGAGAGTGGAGATTGAGGCGGGGATTGTCCCTGAAAGATTATTGTTCTGCAGGTTAAGAAAATACAGTTGGGGCATATTTCCCAAATCGGGAATTGCCCCCGAAAGGTTGTTGTTCTGCAGGTTAAGGTGGTACAGTTGGGACAGGTTACCCAAATCGGGAATTGGTCCGCTGAGATTGTTATCGTCCAACCGTATAGTGGATAATTGTGTCGAACTGCCAAGGTTGGGAATATGTCCGCTGAGTCGGTTATTATAGAGTTCCAGCCACATAATGTCCTTGAAGCCGTCCAAAGAGGGTATGGGTCCCTCCAAACTGTTAGACGACAGGTTCAGGTTTTCCAGCTTTTTAAGGTCGCTGAGACTTGAGGGCAACTGTCCTTTTAGGTTTACCCGTTGGAGATCGATGCCCCTGATATGCCCGTCATATACGGACACCCCCGTCAGGTCCGCGATGTTGGCCGAATTCGGATTCTTGACAAATTCGGCCCAGGCTTCTTTTCCGTAATCCAATTGCCAATCGTCCCCTCCCGTAGCGTTGTAGAGGTCGACCAGCGCGTCGATTTCCTTTTTCGGGATCGAGGGGTCGGCCATGTCGGTGTTGGCCGTCGGGGCCACGGCCCCGATCCCCATCACGGCCAGTGCGTCGGCCATGATCTTGGCCTCGTCGCTTTGGACCTGTTTTTCCGCCGACTTCCGGCTCAGGGACGGCGGAACGAAGCCCGCGGAGGCCGAGGGGTTTTCCGGCGTCGCCCGTACGGAATTGCCCGAGGCTGACGCCACCCGGGAGCTCCCCTGTCCGAAGGCGGGGAAGGGTTCGGGTACGAGAATCTCTTTCTCCTCGGCGCATCCGAAGGGGTTCTCTATGACGAATTCCTTCTCGACGATATCGCAATCCTTTTCTTTGAACATCGCTATGATGGCGTCCAGGTCGGGGTCCACGCCCACGTCGGCCTTGTCGAAGAAGCCGAACATGAAGGCCAGGTGTTTTTTTCTCCGGAAATAGGAGACGATGTGTTCGATTAGGATCTCCTTCTCCCCTTCCTCCAGCACGGTGCCGCACAGCGAGGTCACGGCCTTTATCTGCAGGTCCACACGGTCGGCGTTTATATCCGTTCCGGTGTTCAGGCTCACGTACCCGTCGTCCAGGCCCAGGGTGTTTTTGAATTTGTCGACCTGATTGTCAAAATCGTCCTTGTCCTTCCAGCCGTCGGGAAACGAGGCCTCGGGGTTTTTCTTTTCGGCCATGGCGGGGCAGGACCACTCCTTCTGTTCCTCGCCCTCCCCCACTTCTATGCCGTCCCGGGCCATCTCGCGCACCAGGAGTTTCTTGGCCTCCTCGTAATACCCGCGGTAGATGTCCCAGCGCTGCTTGTCGATCTTGTCGGCAAGCGCCTCGCCGGTCTCGGTGCGGAGCAGTTCGGCGTAGAGCACGTGTACGGGGCTGGCGCCCTTTTCCGGCGCCTTCCAGAAGTCCCTGTCCTGCGGGTCGGCTATGCGCTCGGCGCTTCCGCGCAGGTCGTCGCCCAGCTCGAACTCCATCAGGTCCCAGAACCGGTCCTCCTTTTTCTTGCCGTACCCTTGGGTGAAGAAGGGGTCGTGCTCCAGCAGGTATTCCGTCACGGCGAACTCTTCCCGGTACTTGTTCCCGGGCACGGCCAGGGCCTCGTCCCTCAGGGTCTTCCACTCCCGTTTCCGGCTGAGCTGCATGGCGTACACCTCGCCGGCGACGTTGTCCGCGCAGTACTCGTATTCGCAGTGGCGATCGTGGGCGCGGATATTCTCCTCGTTTATCTCTATGCCCTTGCCGTCCAGGTCGGAGAGTATCTCGGTCATGATGCTCTCGCACTCGGCGTTGGCGTTGTCGAGGAAGGCCTCGGCGATCAGCTCCTCGGCTCCGGCGCCTCCGCCGTCGACGGGACAGTCCTCTTTCAGCACGGTTATCATCTCTGTGTAATGCTCCTCGATAGCCTCTATCTCGGCGGTCAGGTCGATGCTGTTCCGGATCTCCTCGACGCTCCAGTCCCGCACGCGCACCTCCTTGTACACGGCGTATTCCCCTATTTCCGCGAGGACGGCGGTCATGGGTTCGGGCTCAAGGGCGCTGACGGCCTCGCAGTTCGAGGCGTTAAGGTCGGCGGTCAGGATATCGGTCACCTTGCCGGAAGGGTTGCGCAGGGGCACGCGTTCGCCGGCCGGGTCTATCAGGTAGAACGTCACCGCGTAGCGGCACTCCATGCATCCCGCCACGGCGATTTCTTTGGCCTGCGCGGCCAGGTTGTAGGTGAAGGTGTAGGCGGTGTTGGGCGCCACGTTCAGGAATCGGTATTCGGTGATCCTGCGGTCGCCCGAAGTGACGTGCCGGCCGGTGAGGTCCACCTCCAGCGTCTGGCTCCCCTCCCCGATGCTCGAGAGCGGATCAACGTTTCCGGGGGCCTCTCCGGTGAGCGATGTGGCAACGGTCTTGCCCCTCAGGTCGGTGTAGGCCAGGGAGGCCTGCCCGTTGGGGTCCACGGTGGCTTTTTTGCGGTATTGCGAAGCGTCCCCGGCGTTGGGGCCGAACAGGCGGTAGAGTTCCTCCTGCGAGGGGTCGGTGTAGAAGTGCCTTACGGCCCTTCCCCCGCCGTCTCGGAAGGCCTCCCCGGCGCCGGCCTGGCGCCGTACCCTGCCGGTGGCGTCGCGGGTGTATTCGGTGTGGGCGTAGGCGTAACCTTCGGCGTCGGGAATCATGGCGCCCGCCTGGGTGTTGGCGTCGGGGTTGCGGGGGGAGTAGTACCTCGCGGCGCCGGACCCGTCGTCGAGCTTCGCGTTTTCGGCCCTGCCGTTGTTGTAGAGGTTCCGCTCTTTCCCCCGTTTCCCTCCGGGCGTGGCGAAGGCGTTGAAATCGGGGATATAGTCGAGCGTGCGCTCTTGGGCGGGAACCGCCAGCGGCGTGGCGGAGGGGCGCCCTTCGTAGTCGTAGAAATTCTCTGCCACGGCCACGCGGTTTTCGGTGCCCAGGTCGGTGATGGCTTGCCTGTTGCGCATGCCGTCGTCGAAGTAGCTTACGGAGGTCTTGCGTTTGCCCTCCTCGGCGAATCCGGTGACGCGTTGCCAGTGCTCGCCGGACTTGCCGGCTATCTGCATGCCGTAGTTCTTGTAGTCCCAGCCTTCGGCCCCGGCGAACATCCAGGGGCCCGTTTCCCTTGCGGTTCCGCCTTTTCCGTCATCGGTATAGGCCACGGCCCGCACGCGGGCGAATATCCTGCCTTCGGGATGCAGGGCGTCGATGTGGATCCGGGTGTCCCGGACGCTTACGCGTACGGGTTCCTTGTAGGTGTAGGGGTCGGTGATTCCGGGTTCGTAACCTCCGTCCCGCATGTCGACGAACACCCACTCGGCGTCGTATTCGGCCACGCCCGCTCCGGCGGACTCCCAGGAGAGCAGGGCCCGGTGCGATTTGGCGCGGACATTGTCCAGGTGGACCCCGAACTCCGTCTCCAGGTCGGCCTCGGGTTTCGAGTGCCAGTTTTCGGTCAGTTCTACGCCGTCGACGGGTACTTTACCCTCGGTGGTGATGGAGGTGACGGCCAGGCTGTATTGGTTGCCTCCGTCGCAGTCGAGGTCGTTGCCGGTGTGGAAACGGCGCTGGGCGTAGCGTCCGGCCCGTGAGTCTAGCGAAAGGGAGAACACGGCCAGAGGCTCTTCCTGGCTCGCCTTGCGGAGCTCCACCCCGAGGGTCAGCTTCCAGGGGCCGTCGTCCGTTTTTCCGAGTCCGTTGTCGGCCAGGACCAGCTCCAGGGCGTACTCGCCCTCGGGGCAGGCGTTGCCCCCGAAGGGGTTGTAGGGCTTGCCCTCCTCCAGTTCGGAGAGGGGGAAGGTCTTGGTCAGGGCCAGCTTGGCCCGCGTCCGCCCGTCGCGCCCGGTGAGGGCCCAGCCGGGGATTTCGGGGCCGTCCTGCGCCGGCGAGGGCGTTACGGCCGTCCAGATCGCGAAAAGTGCGGCCAGGGCGCGCAGGCCAGCCTTGGCGATGGGGTTCTCGAAAAACATGTCGTGTCGGTTTAAAAATATTCTCCGGTTCCGCCTTAAAAGTTGGGGACGGAACGTCATTGGTTTTAAAAACTATGCCTTACCACAAAGGGGGAAGCCTAAGTTAAAAAGCTACCGTTTTGCCCTTTGTCGATTAATACCCTATCGTTATCTCTAGATACCGCACTATAAGCGGCTTGGACTATTTGCATATCACTACCGTGAATGAATTATATTTTTCAGGTAGGGAAATTTAGGGTGAAGGCAATAAGTATATATCAAGCAATAAATATAAAAATAATTTGTAACATGTTATTATGTTTCTGTGATATAGAAAATGAATGTTAAAAATTATAACAATTAATAATACGTATTGTAATCCTTTATAAAACTTATAGAGGCTTTATCGCTCCTCTTTTTGACTTTTTTTGTTTGTATTATATCACTCTCATGCATGTTTGTTGAGCCCTTCGAGTTCTTAGTTTTCTGTTGAAAAGAAAACCCGCTAAACATAAAAAATCCGGCATGCCATACACACCGGATTTTCCATGCATTTTTTATTGATACAGCCCTTGCGTTACAGTCAAATGGCCAATGCGCTCGGCGTGAGTTTCCGGCTAGGACATATACTTGTGTTAGCGGGGAGGGGGTAAATCTAGATACTAATGATATTCTTCACACAATCAAAGATAACAGTATCCTGTTTATCAATAATTGTTTGTAGTCTCATGCCTACAGTCGGTACAGCTACTCCAGTATGATTTTTCTTTCTGAATCTACCGTAGTGTGTGATTTCGTAAACACCATGAAATACTTCATCATCTGAAGATTTGATTTCTAAATACATAATTCCATCTTTTCGAAACATTCTCCATGTGCTTTCACACATGTGTCGGGTATTTTCCATCTCATGCTTATCTAAAAGAACAGGGAAAACACAAGTTAAATCTTTGTTAAGAAAGAAATAATGACATGAAATAGGCAAGTCCCATTTAGATACTTTTTTTCCGTTAATAATTGCAAATTGTATGCTCCAGGAACCCTCTAAATGTGTCCATCTGGGTTTACATCCTAACATTATTAAACTAATAGCAATGCATATTAACGCTGAATTTATTGATTGCATAAATATTTTTACTAAAGGGGGAAGCTTTTTATGAATTCTATAAATTTTCTGTCGTTGAAGGCATCTCTTTTCGCCTGATCGAATTGGCCTTTTAAATAGAAAGGATCTTTCTTTTTATCATATTTGTAAATAGTTGGATTTTTCGATATTTCATTAACGATTTTCATACCTATCTCATAGATTTCTTTGTTTTTTGAGGGGTTGACCCCCGTTAACACAACATTAGATATGGCGCCTAAGTCTTGTTTATTTTTAAATTTTTCAGGGAACCAATCTTTATTTATTGCGATTTCCATGTCCTTAATGACATTATTTGCGAATAATAAACGATGAGACTCTATAAGCTCCATATCCTTATTGTTGGCGTATATATTATATGCTTCCAATCCAAATTTTAAGACTTCAAGAGTAACGGAAATGGCAGAGGTTGCCCGCGTTTTCATTACATTATAGGTCATACCATTAAGAAACCGCTGTGATTGGAATTTTGGATTATATTTATATCGTCCCATACCCTCTACTTCATGCCTTCCCGTAACATAATGAGGATCATTCGCTCCATATCCATTGTCAAGGTTTAGCATGTCAGGGAAGGTTGGAAGTGCGGGAGCCTCTATTTGTCCTACTAACGTTGATTTTCCGATGTATCCTGGGTCCCAAGTGCTTACTAAATTGTGGAAGTTGTCTTCTTCAACGGCAGCTATCTCTGAGCTTCTCCAAGCGGTCCTAAATCCTAGGTTCATATTATCGAGATTAATGTGCAGTTCTCCGTTTGTAACCTTTACACGAGCCTCATCTTTATTTAAATATTCTAACCCGTCTAGGTCTACCCCGTCAATCGGGCGGTTAGAAGCAAATTGATAAGGCGTCAACATCGGGTAACTTTTTGTTAACGGATCCACGCTCAAGAATTTTGCTATAGCCGGGTTATAAATCCTGAACCCGTAGTCATAATTCGTATGACCACCCCACTCGCCGTTCTCATCCTTCTCCTTGCCGTTGAACCCATACCTATACTTTCCCGCACTAAAGCTACGCCCTTTCATGGTCAAACCAAAGGGGAAATAGTCGTTGGTGGAAAGCACGTCGGGGTTTCCGTCTGCTGAGGCTTTGTCGGAGATTACCGCCAGCACGTTGCCCAGGTGGTTGGTGAGCTCGTAGTTGCGCAACCCTACGCGCAGGTCTCCCGCCGGGGTGCCCGTCCGCGGGCGGTACAGGCCGAGCCTCGAACTGCCGTACACGGGCTGTTCGGCCAGCTTACCGTCCTCGTAGGTGGCCATGGGGTTTCCGGAGGCGTCGCGCAGGTAGTGGGTGGTTCTCTCCTCCCCGTCAGGTGTCCTCACGGTCTTGCTTATGCGGTTTCCGGAGGCGTCGTAGGCGAAAAGGGTCACCTGCTCTCCCGCGTCCAGGGTTTTGCGCACCCGGGCCACCTTGCCGTCGGGCAACCAGTCTATGCGCACCTTGGCGGCCTTGTCCTCCAGAAGGTTGCCGATCTCGTCATACACGTAGTTGTCGGGATCGGTCTGTTCGGCGAAGAGCTCGGGCTTTTCCTCCGGCACTGGCTCGGCCCTGAACAGGGCCTGGGCGCCGGCCTTCACCTCGAATCCCGGCTTCAGGAGGATCTCCCCGGCCACGGCTTCCACGTCCCTGCCGGCTTCCACGGAGGCGCCGGCGCCCGAGACGGTCAGCGAGCGGTAGTGCTCCGGCTGTCTGTCGGGCAGGGGCTCGTTGTCGTACACCCTCTCGTCCCAGCCGGCGGGCTTGGAGCTTCCGCCCACGGCGGCGGCCACCTCGGGATCGTTGAGTACGCGGCGCAGGCGGTTGTCGGCCAGTTCGCCGTCGGCGTCCCGGTTGTAGGAATAGGAGAACTTATGCCCCAGCTCCCCGTCCTTGTTCCTGCGCTCCAGCGTCAGGATATTGCCGTTGGCGTCGTAGGAATAGTCGGTGTCGTAGGGCATCACGGCTTCGCGCGCGGCGAAGGCCCCCGTGGCGGCCGCATAGCCCGAAAGACTCCGGGCCTTGACCAGCCGGTTCAGCTGGTCGTACCTGTACAGCATGCCCTGCACGCCCTTCTCCCTGGCGCCGTCCTGTTCGCCGGCGTAGGGCAGGTCGGTGACCATCCAGGATATGTTGCCGTTGTACAGCCCGCGGTTGCCGTTTTCGGCCTCCTGCTTTTCCCATAGCCCGGCCTCGCCTTTGGGGGCTTTTCCGGCGTTTACGGGGCTGTAGTCGCCCTCATAGTAGCCCAGCCTGTAGGCGAAGGCGTCCTTGGCCGCGGCGCTTCCGGGGTCGGATTCGTCCCCCACGGCGTTCACGCCCTTGAGCCATCCCTGCAGGGTGTAGTAGTAGTCCGTCCCCTGCGGGGCGGCGGCCTGGCCCAGCTCCACGCGGCGCAGGGGCCCGTGGGCGTAGTAGCGGTAGGTGGCTTCGCGGTGCCACACCAGCCTGTCGGCGGAGGTGTGCACCTCCAGCAGGCGGTTGTCGGCGTCGTAGTCGTAGCGGTGGGCGAACTGGTCGGGCTTTCCGAACTGGTAGAAGACGTAGTTCACGTTTCCGCTGAGCAAATCGTACACGTAGTCGGTCCGCTTCGGCTCCAGTCCGGACTGGCACTGCACCAGGCTCTTGACATTGCCGTGTATGTCGTAGCTGTAGTGCGCGGTGACGGCCTCGCCTCCGGGCCCCTCCTCCAGGCGCTCGGTCCAGGATACCCGCTTGCGGAGGTTTTCCGGTTCGAAGTCCTGCGGAAAGCCTTCCGGCAACAGGTCCTGCGCCGCGCGGCGGTCGTAGTGCGTGCGGGTGACGTGCCTGAGGGTCAGGCCCGCGTCGTCCGGCCCCGGATAGGCGGGGTTGTTCAGCTTGTCCCGCAGGTCGCCGGGGTCGTCGTCGTCATTGCTTTCCCCGTCGTCCATGGACAGGTCGGTGGCGAATCCCTCCATCTCGCCGCTCTCCACGGTACGGCCCAGGGCGTCGTACTTGATATAGGAGGCCTTGTCCTCTCGGGCCTGCCGGGCGTTCTGCGAGAGGCGCAGGCGCCCCAGCGCGTCGTAGCGGAAGTGGACGGCTCCCCCGTCGGGGCTCCGTTGCCACGCCAGGCGGTTCAGGGCGTCATATTGGTAGCGCGTGCGCAGGCGGTGGGCCGGGTACAGGCTTTCGTCCAGGTTTTCCAGGGCCCCGGGATCGACGCCGGAGTCCCGCAGGCGTTTTTTGGCCGCGAGTTCGGCCACCTTCGCCTTGTCCAGCGGGGCCACGCCCTCGGGGGGCACGGTCTCTTTCAGGTTGCCGGCCTGGTCGTAGTAGTAGAGCGTGTAGTGGTGCTCCTTGGGGGTATACTCGTAGGCCAGGCGGTCGGTCCTGATATTGTCCATGCAGGCCGTCTCGCTCAGGCGGTAGAACTCCGACATTTTGGCGCTGTAGAGGCTGTCGACGGTTTGGCGCTTGCGCTCCTCTACGATCCGCTCCACGTTTTTCTCGCACTGCTCGCGCAGTATGTGCGTGTACTCCGTGGCGGTGTAGACGCGGTAGAACCAGTGGGTGCCGGTGGTGGTAGGGTTTAGGCAGAGGGTGGGGCGTTTGTTCTCTATCTCGTATTCTTTGACAACCAAAGTTTCGGGAGTAACTAAGTGGCTCCTGTTGGACTCCCAAGGGTTTGAGGGGCTGAAGTGTTTGTGGTCCAGCAAAAGGCTTGAAAAATAGTCCCCGTGATTAATCCCCCCGTTATCATAGCCTTCAAAAATATTGGGAAGACTTTCGTTGACGTAATGTTTCTGCTTGTCAATTTGCTGATGGTTAAACTTAATGCTCAGCTTCAGCCTTTCCATACCGTCTGCTAAAGAGACCTCTCTCTGGCTGGGCGAGAAGCCGTCCGCATCCATATCTGTCTTGTCCCCGGGCAGTACCTGTTTCCAGCCGAGGTCTGTCTCGTATTCCCATTTGAAAGAGAAAAGGCTTCCGTATTCGGACGAGCACGTAACGGGATCGAACATCTGGGCGGATACGAGGGATCTGTCCGCCAATTCGTATTTAACGGAACTTTTCCCCTGAATAAAGTTCGGGAGCTTAAAAATGATGGGTTCCTGAACGCCTTCCCGGACATTCAGGATTTCTTCCGATTTTATAATGTCCGTATACCTTAGGCCGTTATTGGGGTACACAAGCAAATCGACACCCAGCTCCGGCCCCTCAAACACTTTCAGAAAATCCAAATTCTCCATTCCGCTATGCTCCAACAGAACACCGCTTTCGTGGGTTTTATGTGGCCATGACGGAATGGATTTTGAAATCCTGTTGCCGTTTAGTACCGCTTGGGTGGCGTAAATATTTTGGTAGGTGTCAATTTCGTTATAACTCAGGTCCAAAAAGCGCAGGATTTCGTAGAAAGGCAGATAACCTTCGGGTAGCTCCGCCCCGTCCGGCATTTCGGCCGTCCAAGGCGTGGGAATCTTTGTCAACCTGTTGTGTCTCAAGGATAGTCCAGGATGTACCTTGGGGCTTCCCCACGGGTAGTCGGTCAGAAGGTTATGGTCCAACCGGAGATGGTGGAACTTATTGTCGGCTTCCTGATGGCCGCAGTCGTAACAATGGTGGTTAAAAGGGTGTATCAGTTTAGGCAGTTCCGAAATCATATTCCGGGACAAGTCCAATGTTGATATTCCCCTATATTCCACCTCTTCCTCACCCCAATCGTCCGTAATGGTAACCGCGTACGCTTTGCTTAGCATCTGGGGCATTTCCTGAAACCTGTTTCCCGCCAAAAAAAGTCGCTCCAGCCCGGAACGGATAAGGTTTTCAAATCCCGACGGAATATTTAGCAACAAATTGTCGTTGAGGTCCAAAGTGTTCAGTCCCGCAAATTTTTGGCAGAACGCGGCAGGGACAGCCTCTATCTTGGCGCCCGCCACCCCAAGAGTTTTTAGGTTTCCGAACCGTGACGGATCCATCAAATCGTCGAGAACGGATGGCGACAGTTTGTTTCCTCCGATGTCGAGGACCTTTAGGCCGGGGAAAAGATCATTTTTGCCGAAATCACCGGGCAGTGCCAGAAGTTTATTGTTGCGGAGATATATCTGTTTGGTGTTTCCGCTTCCGGAAGGAAGACTTGAGATTTCGTTGTTGTTGAGGAAAATTGAGCCGTAGGTCTTTGCCCAGAAGTTTTCCGGGAGTCCGGACAGTTGGTTATAGGATAAAAACACTACGGGCATAGCGTATAAACCCTCGTAATCCCCTTCATAATCAGGCCGGGGAATGGAGAGGCTTTCGGGAATCCCCCGGACCAAGTTGTTCGAAAAGTTAAGCAGGGTTATATTTTTGGAAGTGATCCTGTCGGGAAGTCCGACGATCTTGTTGCTGTTTATGTCGAATTTTTCCAGATAAGTCAATTCTCCCAGATCCGGAATTTTACCGTCCAGACTGTTATGGTGGAGAATCACCACCCTCAAGTTTTCAAGTTGGGAGATCGATGGGGACACAGGGCCGGAGAACGCGTTCGCGCTAAGGTCAAGGGTCTCCAGGTCCGCAAAGGCCGAAAGGTCCGGCATTTCCCCCGAAAGGCTGTTGGAGGCCAAAACCAGCGTGGTTAGGCCGGGCATATCGAGTGGGGGGACGCTTCCCCGGAGTTTGTTGTTTTCCAGATTCAGGGAGGTAAGCTTCCTGAAGTCGTTGATACTGGCCGGAATGTTTCCGTCAAGCGAAGCCGAATACAGTTCTATTCCCGTCACGTGCCCGTCCATTACGGTCAAGCCCGCAAGGTCCGAAACGGACACCGATGCCGGGTCCTGGACAAAAGATTTCCACAGGGCTTTGCTTTCGGGATAGAGATAATAGCTTCCGTGCCAATCGTCCCCTCCCGTAGCGTTGTAGAGGTCGACCAGCGCGTCGATTTCCTTTTTGGGGATAGAGGGGTTGGCCATGTCGGTGTTGGCTGTCGGGGCCACGGCCCCGATCCCCATCACGGCCAAGGCGTCGGCCATGATCTTGTCCTCGTCGCTTTGGACCTGTTTTTCCGCCGACTTCCGGCTCAGGGACGGCGGAACGAAGCCCGCGGAGGCCGAGGGGTTTTCCGGTGCCGCCCGTACGGAATTGCCCGAGGCTGACGCCACCCGGGAGCTCCCCTGTCCGAAGGCGGGGAAGGGTTCGGGCACGACAATCTCTTTCTCCTCGGCGCATCCGAAGGGGTTCTCTATGACGAACTCCTTCTCGACGATATCGCAATCCTTTTCTTTGAACATCGCTATGATGGCGTCCAGGTCGGGGTCCACGCCCACGTCGGCCTTGTCGAAGAAGCCGAACATGAAGGCCAGGTGTTTTTTTCTCCGGAAATAGGAGACGATGTGTTCGGTAAGAATCTCCTTCTCCCCTTCCTCCAGCACGGTGCCGCACAGCGAGGTCACGGCCTTTATCTGCAGGTCCACACGGTCGGCGTTTATATCCGTTCCGGTGTTCAGGCTCACGTACCCGTCGTCCAGGCCCAGAGTGTTTTTGAATTTGTCGACCTGATTGTCAAAATCGTCCTTGTCCTTCCACCCGTCGGGGAACGAGGCCTCGGGGTTTTTCTTTTCGGCCATGGCGGGGCAGGACCACTCCTTCTGTTCCTCGCCCTCCCCCACTTCTATGCCGTCCCGGGCCATCTCGCGCACCAGGAGTTTCTTGGCCTCCTCGTAATACCCGCGGTAGATGTCCCAGCGCTGCTTGTCGATCTTGTCGGCAAGCGCCTCGCCGGTCTCGGTGCGGAGCAGTTCGGCGTAGAGCACGTGTACGGGGCTGGCGCCCTTTTCCGGCGCCTTCCAGAAGTCCCTGTCCTGCGGGTCGGCTATGCGCTCGGCGCTTCCGCGCAGGTCGTCGCCCAGCTCGAACTCCATCAGGTCCCAGAACCGGTCCTCCTTTTTCTTGCCGTACCCTTGGGTGAAGAAGGGGTCGTGCTCCAGCAGGTATTCCGTCACGGCGAACTCTTCCCGGTACTTGTTCCCGGGCACGGCCAGGGCCTCGTCCCTCAGGGCCTTCCACTCCCGTTTCCGGCTGAGCTGCATGGCGTACACCTCGCCGGCGACGTTGTCCGCGCAGTACTCGTATTCGCAGTGGCGGTCGTGGGCGCGGATATTCTCCTCGTTTATCTCTATGCCCTTATCGTCCAGGTCGGAGAGTATCTCGGTCATGATGCTCTCGCACTCGGCGTTGGCGTTGTCGAGGAAGGCCTCGGCGATCAGCTCCTCGGCTCCGGCTCCCCCGCCGTCGACGGGACAGTCCTCTTTCAGCACGGTTATCATCTCTGTGTAATGCTCCTCGATAGCCTCTATCTCGGCGGTCAGGTCGATGCTGTTCCGGATCTCCTCTACGCTCCAGTCCCGCACCCGGACCTCCTTGTACACGGCGTATTCCCCGATCTCCGCGAGGACGGCGGTCATGGGTTCGGGCTCAAGGGCGCTGACGGCCTCGCAGTTCGAGGCGTTAAGGTCGGCGGTCAGGATATCGGTGACTTTGCCGGAGGGGTTGCGCAGGGGCACGCGGTCGCCGGCCGGATCTATCAGGTAGAACGTCACCGCGTAGCGGCACTCCATGCATCCCGCCACGGCGATTTCTTTGGCCTGCGCGGCCAGGTTGTAGGTGAAGGTGTAGGCGGTGTTGGGCGCCACGTTCAGGAATCGGTATTCGGTGATCCTGCGGTCGCCCGAAGTGACGTGCCGGCCGGTGAGGTCCACCTCCAGCGTCTGGCTCCCCTCCCCGATGCTTGCGAGCGGGTCCACGTTTCCGGGGGCCTCTCCGGTGAGGGCCGTGGCCACGGTTTTTCCCCTCAGGTCGGTGTAGACCAGGGAGGCCTGCCCGTTGGGGTCCACGGTGGCTTTTTTGCGGTATTGCGAGGCGTCCCCGGCGTTGGGGCCGAACAGGCGGTACAGCTCCTCCTGCGAGGGATCGGTGTAGAAGTGCCTTACGGCCCTTCCCCCGCCGTCTCGGAAGGCCTCCCCGGCGCCGGCCTGGCGCCGTACCCTGCCGGTGGCGTCGCGGGTGTATTCGGTATGGGCGTAGGCGTAACCTTCGGCGTCGGGAATCATGGCGCCCGCCTGGGTGTTGGCGTCGGGGTTGCGGGGGGAGTAGTACCTCGCGGCGCCGGACCCGTCGTCGAGCTTCGCGTTTTCGGCCCTGCCGTTGTCGTAGAGGTTCCGCTCTTTCCCCCGTTTCCCTCCGGGCGTGGCGAAGGCGTTGAAGTCGGGGATATAGTCGAGCGTGCGCTCTTGGGCGGGAACCGCCAGCGGCGTGGCGGAGGGGCGCCCTTCGTAGTCGTAGAAATTCTCTGCCACGGCCACGCGGTTTTCGGTGCCCAGGTCGGTGATGGCTTGCCTGTTGCGCATGCCGTCGTCGAAGTAGCTTACGGAGGTCTTGCGTTTGCCCTCCTCGGCGAATCCGGTGACGCGCTGCCAGTGTTCGCCGGACTTGCCGGCTATCTGCATGCCGTAGTTCTTGTAGTCCCAGCCTTCGGCCCCGGCGAACATCCAGGGGCCCGTTTCCCTTGCGGTTCCGCCTTTTCCGTCATCGGTATAGGCCACGGCCCGCACGCGGGCGAATATCCTGCCTTCGGGATGCAGGGCGTCGATGTGGATCCGGGTGTCCCGGACGCTTACGCGTACGGGTTCCTTGTAGGTGTAGGGGTCGGTGATTCCGGGTTCGTAACCTCCGTCCCGCATGTCGACGAACACCCACTCGGCGTCGTATTCGGAAACGCCCGCTCCGGCGGACTCCCAGGAGAGCAGGGCGCGGTGCGATTTGGCGCGGACATTGTCCAGGTGGACCCCGAACGTCGCCTCCAGATCGGCCTCGGGTTTCGAGTGCCAGTTTTCGGTCAGCTCCACGCCGTCGACGGGTACTTTACCCTCGGTTGTAATGGAGGTGACGGCCAGGCTGTATTGGTTGCCTCCGTCGCAGTCGAGGTCGTTGCCGGTGTGGAAACGGCGCTGGGCGTAGCGTCCGGCCCGTGAGTCTAGCGAAAGGGAGAACACGGCCAGAGGCTCTTCCTGGCTCGCCTTGCGGAGCTCCACCCCCAGGGTCAGCTTCCAGGGGCCGTCGTCCAGTTTTCCGAGCCCGTTGTCGGCCAGGACTAGTTCCAGGGCGTACTCGCCCTCGGGGCAGGCGTTGCCCCCGAAGGGGTTGTAGGGCTTGCCCTCCTCCAGTTCGGAGAGGGGAAAGGTCTTGGCCAAGGCCAGTTTGGCCTTCGTCCGACCGTCGCGCCCGGTGAGGGCCCAGCCGGGGATTTCGGGGCCGTCTTGCGCCATCGTAGGCGTTATGGCCGTCCATATCGCGAAAAGTGTGGCCAGGGCGCGCAGGCCAGCCTTGGCGATGGGATTCTCGAAAAACATGTCGTGTCGGTTTAAAAATATCTTTTTCCCCGTATGCGAATCCGAATAGCTTCGTAATGGGGCGTAAAAATCTACGTTATTAATGTCCGGAGCACGGAAGCTACCCGCTACGCTCTTTCTAGGGACGTTTAAGAATTATTTCCCGGTCTGGGTTTTCGGTGGAAAGCAGACTAATCAGAACAGGACTTAGGTGCCTAATACCTGAGTTCAAAGTCCTAATGGGTTATGCTATAATCTTTTATCGTCCCAAAACGTTTTTTAGCTTAGCCATCGCGTTTTTGTCCGGGCAATGGAACCTAAGCTCTCCGAATTCGCCCTT
This sequence comes from Fulvitalea axinellae, assembly GCF_036492835.1. Classification (GTDB taxonomy): domain Bacteria; phylum Bacteroidota; class Bacteroidia; order Cytophagales; family Cyclobacteriaceae; genus Fulvitalea; species Fulvitalea axinellae. The sequence continues at coordinate 50,407 of NZ_AP025321.1, forward strand.
GGGTTTTATTTTTCCTTTGTCGGAGCTTAAGTAACGTTCCGGCCGAAAATAGTTAGAGTCCACCGGGCTTTGGCTATCGAACACTTCGAATACAATCCTTACTTTGTTCCCGTTGCCAAAGCGTTTCGGGTCGTACCGGTAAACCATCTCTTTAGGCTTATGGTCCTTTTTTCCGATATGCAGTTCCATTTCCTTTATATGTCCCTGCCCTTCACCAAAGACGAAAATCTCCACGTTATCTTTTTTATCCTCCGTATGCCGGAGTGTTTTGTATTGTTTGAGGATCTTGTCCATGTTCTGCAGCAGTTGGGCTCCCTGTCTTGCCTTTCTGGCTTCCAAGGGCGTACGTACCCTGCAAAGCAATTGCTTCATGTCCGTTCTGGCCTGAAAGATCAGCCCGTCGCAAACCATGGTTTCCGATCCGTTGAATCGGTTCCAGAAATTATTGCCCGAAAACCGCACTTCGGCCGTATGGTCATAGTAGGGCAAAGAATCGCTTTCGCGCAGGCCCATAACCCGCATTTTGGCATACAGTCGTTCGGCTCCCTCGAAGTGGCGGGAGAGCTCGGACAACCGGGCTTTGGCTTTGTTTTCCTCTTGGCCTTGGGCAAAAGATCCGAATGACAGCAAGGTCCAGAGTATTGCCAGGAAAAGTGTATATCTCATAGTGTCTGTTATTTGCAAGGATGTCCGGTAACGGATTGTGAAATTTTAGTAACCCATATTTTAATGCTTCTCTCTAGACTTCTTATGGTTCAGAAACCGTAATGGTTACCGTGTTCGAAATCTTAGGGGTGTAATTGGGGTTATTACATGTTTTGAGAAAATAAGAAGACGGTTTCTCTACCTTAATCACATAGGTGCCGGGTTCATTGAACGTATGGGTAAATGTAGGGTCCCAAAGATCATTTGTATCGATTAGTTGGTCATTTACATACCAAGAATAGTCGCCTCCTACACTAACATTTTGAGAAGAACAGTTAAACGATACCGTCCCTCCTTGTATGATCGACGTGTGGCTTGGAGTAATGGTGATACTTGGGGTAACTGTCGCGGCGTCTTGTACGGTAAGGGTTTCTGATTTAAAGTCGTTATAACAGTTATCCCCATCCACTTTGACGTAAACCCAAGCATTGGGCCCGAGCCCGATATGGCTTCCACCTATATTGAGGTATGAACCGCCACCTAAGCGTTCGTCATCTCCAAAATATGGGATTCTGTACCACCCAACCGTCGCTCCTTTAGGTCCATCTACAAATCTTATCACTAAAGGATCGGAAGTGTATGAACCGCTACATCTAGGCCCGACATCTATAATAGCTTCAATATCCTTTTTGCCGACGCTTAGGGTCATAGTGGCCGTTTCCGGATTTTCTCCGCATCCGGCGTCCAAAATAAGCTTCGCCTTTATCTGGTCTCCGGTGTTGGGAGAGGCTATAGTCAGCTCGTTTCCGGATTCTCCGCTTACTTTATTCCCGTTTAGGTACCATTCGAATACGTGACTATTGGCTCTGCCGTCACTGACTACGGCATTGACGGTTACGGAGGCGCCGGGACATACCTTGGGGTTGCCGTCCAGGCTTACGGTCGGTATCACGGCTTGTCTTACCGCAACGGTTTCGGTGACAAACGGGGTGTAGCAGTCTGCCTGTATTTCCGCATGCACCTTGTCGTCCGGATTTAGTCCGTTCGACTCGAGCTTATTTCCTTGGGCCAACTCCTGAGTTCCGCCATCCGGCAATTCTTTAAACCAAGTTACCGTATAGTTTTCCGGCCCTTGGCCTATAAGGTTCGTCTCTAGCTTTACGGTCCCTCCGGGGCATATGGCCGTTTTTATTTTGGTAACACCAAAATTCATTTCCAAGGTTCTTACAGTCAGCGTAACAGGTTCCGATTCGGGCTTTTGTGTAACGCAGGATATACCGGTATTGAGTTTCGCTACTACGGCTTGACCGTCCGAAGCCCCCGTATAGGCGAACGTTTTCGTCTTTTCGTCTTTTATCTGTATCCCGTCGATATACCATTCGATTTCCGTTTCCGGTTCTACCCCGTCAACTTGGGCCGTAAAGGTGACCGTCTCGTCCGGACAAAGTGTAGTCTTGTCCGCCGTAACGCTGATAGTCGGGGTCGGGATTTGTACGGTTACGGTTATAGGTTCGGATGTCACTTCCCTGTTTACCAAGCAGGCGCCTGACCCGGCTATAGCGGTAACCGTAGCCTCATATTCCCCTTGGGGGAAATTCGTTTTGCTTAATGCGGGCGTGGCTGTGACCGTTTCCTCACCGTTGAAATTCCACCGGTAGCTTAGCTCCCCGATACCTCCCGTAACATTGGCGTTCAGGACAATCTCCTCGTCAGGGCATAGTGTGGCGGGTCCGCTAAGGCTAACGCTCATTTCCGAAGCGTTCGTTATTGTAACTTGTACCGCTTTCCGTTCCGATTCGGCTCCCGAAGCGTCGGAATTGGCGACATAGTATGTACCGGAGCTTACTATATCCGACGGGTTGAGGGCCGACCCACCGGCGATTACGGAATACCAGCGGAATCTCGCTCCCGAAGGTTTGAGATTACTTACTCTCGGAGTCGGATTGTTACAGAGCGTCTGGTTCTCGTAACCTTCCACGTTCGGCGCTATCACTTTCCCTTTTTTGGCCGCGATATTCGAAACGGATTCCTGTACGGTGAGGATACCCCTTTCGGTTTCGCGTTTTACCAAGTGCAGGTTCCCTTCGTAGTCGTAGTGGTAGAAGGTGGCGAAGTTGTTCTCGTCCAGCGTGGCGCTTAGCCTGAGCGTAGAGGGATCGTAGACATGGCTGTTCATTTGCCCGTCCAGCGGATGAATTCTCAAATCGTCGACAAAATAGGGGGTCGCTGGCGTGGCGCCGGCGAAACGCAAAGACAGCGATTTGGGGACTCCCGTGGCAGGGAATTCCACTTCCACGGCGTACCATCCTTCCACCGATGTGCCCGTTGGCCTGAGTTTATGGCGCTGTTCGATCACTTCGTCATCAGGACCGAAATGCCGGTATATAGCCTCTATGGTCTCGCCGGGCTCTTCGGAGCCGTAGACCCAGGCGGCCACGATATAGCGCTCTTCGGATTTGAGGCGAATATCGGATTGCCTAAACTCTTCGGCGGAAAGGGTACTGCCACTGATTTTTAACGATTTTTTACCCGAATGGGCCCTTTCCGCACTAATATGGTTCTTCAGGTTCGCTGAACTGTGTTCGTATGTATAGCGTAACAGGATGCCTTTCCAAGAGCTTTTGTAGTCGCGCAGGGCATCGTTGGCGTCCAGAGTCACCACGCTGTATTTGGATCCTGTCCAAGCTTGCTGAATACATACCGGCTCCACTCTCCGGTAACCCAAATATCCGTATATGCCGTACAGGTAGTTCTTGTCATGGTTCCAATAAGGGCGGGTAAACAAGAGCCATATCCAGTCCCTTTCGGTAGGTGAAGGCTCTTCCAGCCTTTGGCTATTTTCTTCCACGTATCCGGTGTTTTTGTAACCGTATGTTACGGGAAAGCGTTCCATTATCCATCCCGCGCCTCCCAAGTAGTTGAAATTGCCCCCGGGAAGGTCGTCTTGGATTTCAAAACCGCAATAAGCCACCTCTGCGTGTTCGGCGTTTGACGCCACGGCGACGGGTAGTTGTCCGTCATAGGCGTACAGGGCGGAAGACGGGATATTCAGGGCGTTTACGCTCTCCACCTCAAAACCGTAGGGGTTGTACTTGGTAAGGCTGTCGCTCCTTATCCACCCGTGCAAGTTGTTGAAGCCCTCGTTGTCGTAGTCGAACATATCCAGCTTAAATGTGCCGTCGGTACTAAGGTCGGGACGCCCGGCTCCCATTTTCCGGTTTCTGTCGCTACGGTAAGCGTAGTTGCTGTTGACTCTCCAAATATTTTTCGTGTCACCTCCGGTAATGTCTCTTTGTTGCATCTCCCGGGGTAAGTCGCTGATTGAAAACCCCTTGCCGAAGCCGGTAACGGAGGCCGAAAGCACTTGGTCATAAACCTTGGAAACCAGTTTGTCCTCAGCGTCCTCTATCCGGAACTCATACTTGTCCTTTATGGTGATATTACGAGTGACGGTTTCGGTAAACATCGCACCCAAGGGACACATGTACTCCAATGTCAGCGTAACGGTATATTGGCCGGGAGAGGCGTATATATGTTTGGGCCTTACGTCATTGGTTTCGGGGGTGTCGTCTCCGAAATTCCATGAATATTTGAAGGGGTGTACGGGAAAATCGCTGCTGATGACCGGATCAAAAAGGCTTAGGCATTGCGCTTGCCTGAACTCGATTTCCAATCCGAAATTCAGGTCCAGAGTCTTGACGATCACCGTATTGCTGGCGTCATGGTCGCAGCCGTCCGTTACCAGTCGACGGAACGCCGTATGGGTGCTCAGCTCACGGCTAGGCAACCAGGCATCCGTGGCCCCTTCGACAGGCAACCATCCGCTAGGCGATATAGTCTCGGCCTCGGGGCTGTCAAGGGGTTGGTATTCCCAGCTGTAAGTTCTCTCGGCCGGATTCCCTCCGGAAGCTTCCCGTTTGTTAAGGATTCTCCCGCTGTGGCTATCCGCGCAGACAGTGCTGTGTCCGGAGATCAGCCCGCCCTCCAGGTCGGGGGATATGCGTAACGAGACGATATTGCTTCGGGAAATTTTCGAGCCGCTGACCACTATCCTGCGAAATTGGAACCGTTGCCCTTTGGCGTAATGTTCGAACTCGGGGGTTATGGTCAGGTCTTTCTTATCGTGGAGAGGCACGCTGCGCCAAGTGTAGCCTCCGTTAACCGAGTAGCGCCATACGTAATGGTACTCCCCTTTGCCCCCGGAGGGTTGGGACCCCTCAAAAGTATGGCTCTCGCCAAAGCAGAGGTGGATTTGATCGCCTTCCAGAATATTTCCTTCTATCGCGCAATTCGGAATACTGAACGTTTCGCTCACCGTACAGCGTCCGTTAAAGGTTACGGTAGACGTATAATCGCCCAAAGGAACGTTTGCCAGGCTTTGGCTGTTGTCGCCTACCGGCTGTCCGTTGGCGTCGCGCCACGCGTAGGCCAGCGTACCGTCGTATTCGCCCATCATCTCCAGCGTTATGCTGCCTTTTAGGTTTTGGGGATTGGTTCCGTCGCAAGGGCCCTCCCCCGTTATTTGGGTACTTTCCGTATTATAATGGATATCTACGGGCTTGGGATCCACCGTAACTTTCACTTCGTTCGAGTACACGGTCCGGCATTTGTTGGTCACTTTTCGCCGGTAATATTTGGTGCCTTTCAACGGACCTGGACGATAATGCATCTTGCCTTCGGAAGACGTGATTTCTACCCAACGGCCTCTTTGGCTCTCCTCCCAGATCACCGTAAAGTCCGCGCCGGTGCCGCTTGGGGCTTCCACGCCCCACAATGTTCCGGGCAAAGCTCCGTGGCAGATCACCCGGTCACCGTATATCCTGCCGGGCTTCAGCTCGGGTAGTACGGTGACGGTGATAGAGCTTTTCGCTCCCGTATGCGGTGTCCAAGAAGCACAATCATCCTTAACCAGTAGCCTGAACACGGTTGTTTTATCCAGACCGGCCCAAGGAGTATAAGAGGATTGCTTGGCTTCCGCCGAATTAATGTCATCCCACTCTCCGTTCTCAAACTTTTGCCACTGATATCGGTAGCTTCCGTACCCTCCGCTTGGCGGTCCATAACTAAGGGTAGGCTTGGCGCCGAAACAAACGGTTTGGTCAGCCGACGGCGCGCCCAGCTCCAGTTTGGGGCGTACGGTAACCGTTACATCGTTACTGCTCAAATCACCGCATAAATTTTTCGAGATTCGCCTGAAGGTTGTTGTCTCGGTAAGGTTTATGGAATAAGTAGCGATGGTACTCCAGTCTCGCAGTTCTTCTTCGGAACCGTTTACTATCTTAAACCATCGGTAGGTGACCGTACCATACTCAGAACCAAGGTTTGTAATGCCTTCAAGTTTTGCTTGTCCGTTATAGCAAACTGTAGATGCTTCGGCCCTGATTTTAACGTTTTCTTGGTCCAACGATTCATATACTGATACCGGAACACTACTGGCGATGGTACTCCCACAGTTATCAATGACCTTCCGGTAATAGTATCGTTTTCCCACGATATCGTTATCGGGGGGCGTGATAGTCGGATTTGAGTAGGATTCTGGGTCTAGGTTCTTCAGCTTTCCATTTTCAACGTATTGCCACTGGAACTCGTATGTGCCAAATCCGTCCGAAGGAGCTTCTATTTCCGTTATAGAGGGCATTGCGTCCCCTTTGCAGATTTCTATAGACCCGGGACCTATTCTTCCCGCTTTTAAAGGTTGGTTAATGGTAATGGTGGCTACATTAGAGAACGCTTCCTGACAGTGGTCCGTAACCCGTCGGCGGTATTCGTATGTTCCGGTGTTCCGCAGTATACCCAGTTTCAGCTGTTCGGGGTCGGTCATTCCCACTATATCCACCCATTCACCGTCTACTTTGGTTTGCCACTGGTAAATAAGAGGGGCCGTTCCCCCTTCGGCCAGGGCTTTGCCGAACAAGGTACCGCCTTGGCTTCCGGCGCAAATAGTTTTTTCGCCAACGCTGTTTTCTTCAGTGAAGGAGATTTCCCCTCCCGTTATAAAAACGGGGTATACCTTGACGGCTACCTCATTGCTATATACCGGTTTGTCGCATTCGCCCACGGCGCCACGACGGTAATAGCCGCTAAGGTTGAGGTTTGCGGGGCTATAGTCCGGTCCTGTGGCGCCTACGATCTTGTCTCCGCTCCAGCCTTCAGTCTCGGTACGGTATTGCCAAAAATGACTGACGGCACCTTTGCCTCCCGTAGAAGGGCTCACTTCGTTCAGTTGCACCTCTACACTATTGGGGCAAACGGTTTCTGCCGGACCGCTGATAGTGCCGGCGGTGAGTCCCGAGCCTACCCGTACATAGGCCGTGTTGGATTTTACGGGTTCGGGATACTGACATTCGCTGTCGGTCACGACCCTTCGGTACCGGGCGCTGACGTTTACGTTTACCAAATTCAGCGAAGCTCCCGTCTGTCCCGGAACTTCGGTCCAGGTTTCACCCATCTTCTCCCATTGGTAGCTGATGGTCCCCTTGCCTCCCGAAGCGTCCGTGATGCTGACAAGCGTCCCGTTTTGACCAGCCTCGCAGAGTATAAAATTCTCCGGAATACCGCCGGGGCTCAATGCCGGTTTTACTTCGATATGAATAGGGTTGGACTCGATAGTGCCGCAGTCCATGGCGCCCACCCTTCGGAATTCCAAGCTACTGTACAAGTACCCGACTTGTATCATAGGATCTGTCTGGCCCGATATATCCGCCCAAGCCCCTTCGCCAGCGCCGGCCGAACGGCTTTGCCATTGGTATTCCACGTCCGGGTTGCCCGCATTGCCAAGTTCGCCTCCCAATCCGCCGTAACAGATGGTTTTGGCGCCGGGCAAGGTTTCCGTTTCGTTGGTTCCCACCACCCTGACGGTTATCTCGTTGGAAGGGACTTTCTGACAAGCGTCTTCGGCCATTCGCCTAATCCGTATTTGTCCACCGGTGGAACTTGCGGTGAAGCTGTATTCCTTGCCTCCGGGATTGTCCGGGAAATATTTCCATTCTCCGTTTACAAAACGTTGCCAACGGTAGACTATGGCGCCACAGTCACCGCCCGCGTCGCGAAGGCTTTTTACCGTTATCTCGGAGCCCGCGCATACTTCTTCGGGCCCTTCCACCTGCCCGGCGTAGAAAGTCTGGCTTACAAAAATCCTTACCGGCGCCGTTATGTCTTTTTGGCAACCGTCAGTAACAATCCGGCGGAAGGAGGTTTCGGAAGCTAGAGGCGCGGAAAAAGACAAGCTTGCCCCTGTACCCGGCCATACCTTCCAGCCACTGCCGTCGTCGGATTCCCAGCTGTATTGCAAGGTGCCTTGTCCACCACTGCCTGGCTGGTCACTTTCTATTGTCGCCGGTATGGCTGTTACCGAAGTAGGCGAGGTGGCCATCAGACTGCCGGCGTCAATATCCGAAACGCCAAAGGCCAATATATTGGAGTATACTTCATTACAACCGTTGGAAACCCTGCGAGCAACCTCTACGGTCTGGTCCAATTGTCCAGCGGTAACGCTTGCCCCGGTTTTTCCGGGAAATTCTTTCCATTGACCGTTGGGATTCCTGTATACCCATTGGTATCGCAAAGACCCAATGCCTCCGGAAGCGTCCTCTTGGGAAGTAAGGGTTCCTATCGGATCGCCATCGCAAATATTGGCTTGTCCTCCGGCTATCTTGCCCGCGTTTAACGCTGGCGCTACCCGGATGGTCACGGTATTGGATACCTTATTATCGGAAACCCGTGTTCGGCGGTAACGGTGGGTCTTGTTCAGCGTACCGGGGTCAAGCATAGGGCTGGTGGCTCCGCTAACGGATGCCCATCCGTCGCCAGCGTCATATTCCCAAGTATAATCGCCCTCAGCTCCTGCATTGGAACCGATTGCGGTAGCTGCCGTACCGTAACAGATATATTGGCTTTCGGATATGCCGTTTCCGGCTTGGGCGGGACTTAATAAGGCCACTGAAAGTTTTTGGGTGAAAGCCTCGTCACAGCCATCTGTGACTTTTCTCCGGTAAAGGCCGGTAGGCGCCGACGGGTCGGGGCTGTAAACGACACCGGTGGCGTCGGGGATGTTTTCCCATCCGGTATCGCCAACCTTTTGCCATTGGTAGGTTAAGGTTCCCGTTCCTCCCGAAGCTTCGGCGACATTGGTAAACGGGTCGGGTGCCTGCCCGGACTCAAGTACTTGACTGCCGCTGATTTTCCCCGGATTCAAAGCGGGTGGTACACTGAGCTCCAAGACAGAACTAAGGGCTTGGCAATCGCCTGAAAAAACACGTCTCCGCAACTTAAGGTCTCCCGTGACGGCTCCCAAATCCAATGTGGTGCCGGTAAGGCCCGGAAGCTTCTCCCACTCCGTTTCCCCGGCTCGCAATATCTCCCACCGGTATTTTTCCGCGCCCGGAATATCGGGTCCCAAAATCTGGACTTGGTCGCCCGCCGAGCACAAAGCCCCACTAAGGCTCAACTCACCGCCGTCCAGGTCCGATCCCGTACGGACGGTAACCGTATTGGAAACTTTGGGTAGAGCGCAACCCTCCGTAGCTTCCCTGCGGAAAACGGTTTCCTCGCCGAGGTTTTCCGACAGGCTCATATTTGCGCTTGTCTGTCCGTCTACGGGAATCCAATTCCCGTCTTTATACTTTTGCCATTGGTAGCTTACGGGCTGTCCGCCCGCGCTTACGGCCTCTTCCTCACTGAGAATCTCTATTGGGCTTCCCGGGCAGACCCTGCCGGGACCCTTGACCACGCCTCCAGACACCAGTTCCCGTACCCTAATCCATACTTCCGGACTTTCCTTCGGATCGCATTCGTCTTGGGCTACGCGACGGAAACGGACACTTTTGTTCGGGGAGTCCACACTCAACGATAATTTCCCATCGGAATCGTTGACTTTACCCCAGCCCTGTCCTTCGTCTTTTTCCCAGAAGTAATTGACCGTTCCTTGTCCGCCGGAAGCTTCTGTCACGTTGGCCAGCGTTATTTTTCCAGTCTCACCGGGACAGATATCTTTTCCGCCGCCTATTGTTCCGGCGTTAAGCTCCGGCATGACCGTAACGTTCACCGTCTCCTTTATTCCATAGCTCGAAGCGCAGTCATCATATTCCCTCCTGCGAAAAACGGTGTTCTCCTTAAGCGGTCCCAAGGTCAACGAAGCTTCGGTCATACCCGGTAACGGAAACCATGTATCCACGCCGGTGCGCACTTCCCATTGATATTTGATATGGCCTGTCCCCCCCGTAGCGGGAGTTACACTCTTGACCACTCCGCCCGGCTTGCCGTAGCAGACCGTAATGTCTTCGCCGATTTCGCCTTTTTGTAATGGCATTCCGGCTTTTACGGTCACGATATTCGAGTACTGGTACTCGCCGCATTTGTCCGTGATTTTTCTGCGGTACTCGGCGCTTTCGGTTACCTCTTTCAGGTCAAGGTTCTCTTTGCCTTCGGAATCCGCGACGGGAATAAAATCACCGCCTTCCACTCTTTTCTCCCAAAGGTAAACGGCATCCAATCCCGTTCCGGGTTTTTCCGATCCCAATGTGCCCGTTCCACTATGGCATATCTCTTCGGGCCCCGATATTTTACCGCCGGTCGGTTCCGGGGCTATATCTATCCTTACTGCGTCGGTATAGGCGCTAACCCCACATTCGTCCTGTACGGCGCGCCTGAAACGGCTCATTTCCGTAACGGCTCCGGGGTCGTAGTTCTCGGTAGCGGAGGAAGCGATATCCTTCCATTCTCCGTCTCCGAATTTTTGCCAACGATAAGTCAGGTTGCCGTATCCGTCGCTGGCAGCCGTCTTGTTGGTCAATATAGCGGGATTACTGTTTGCGCAAACGGTTTGGTCATCCCCAATCTCGCCGGCTACAGGACGGGGTCTCACGTTTACGGTAATGGGGTCTCCTCCTACCGTTTTCCAGTTACCGCCACAATAACCCGTAACCGTCCTTCTGAAAATGGTGCTCTCGTACAAAGGGCCGATCTCCACTTCCGCCAGATTCATGCCCGGCATTTCTTGCCAATCACTACTGCCTAAAGGTGCGGATTCCCATTGGTAAGTGGGGGTGGTGATACCACCGGACGCAGGGGATTCGGGTTTTGGAACAATCTTTCCGACTGGTATGCCTTGGCAAATTTCTATCTCTGTACTGTTGTCTTGATCAAACATCACCTTACCAGCGATTACGGCGGGAGTGACCTCGATGGTTACTGGACTGCTCCTTACGGTTCCGCAATCGTTCTTGGCGATACGGGTAAAAGTGTAGGTAACAGTTTGGGGCTCGGCAAACGCTTCCGAAGGCGTATAGCTCGCTCCGGTTGCTCCCTCAATTTCAACCGGCGCTTCATTGCCTTTCTGTCTTTCCCAAGTATAAGATATCGTTCCGCTTCCTCCGCTGGCTTCCGTTTTGTTGCCGATTAACGTTTCGGGTAATTCCCCGGAACATAAGCCAGTACTTGTGCCTCCTCCCGAAGCGACTATCTGCCCCGCTATCAGAGCCGGGGTTATATTCAGTTCTACCGGGTCGGTTGCTTCTTCTTGTAAGCATCCATTTTCAAAATCATTGGAGGCTACCCTTCGGTAAAAAGTGGTTCCTGCCACTGGGTTAGGCAATGTCAAAGAGACGTTTTCGGCTTTTGATATTTCTTGCCAGTCTGTTTGCCCGTCCGCACGGCTTTCCCATTGGTAAATAATATCACCCGATCCTCCCTCAGCGTCTTGCTCACTACCGATCGTTATATCATCCATATTGGCGCACAAAGTGCCTGACGGAGCGGAAAGGCTTCCGGGGGTAAGTTTTCTCACTATAGTTACAGTCACCATATTACTGACGCCAGAAACCCCTTGACTGGCTACGGTACGGGTGATTCCCAAAATGATAAGAGAGCTATTACCGCTACTATAGTTACGGTAAGCTTCCAGGTATTTTGCCGTTAACTTAAGTCCCCTTTCATTTAGGGTAATATCCGCATTGTTTGGAATAACGATTTCTTTGTTATTCTTGTCAAGAACCTTGATAGTCCAATTATACCCATAACCGCTTCCCGCTCCTCCGCTTGGGTGACTGCCCTCGATTTCGTAATCCTTGTCATCGCAAATGACAGAATTTGTAGTTACCCTAATGATGTTGTCCGTGATCTTGTTATGTCCTGGCGACTCGTCGCCCCCCGAATCCTGGCCGAAGGCCATCCCGCTCAAAAAAATCATTTGGGCGACAAAACAAGCGCGGAAGAAAAAATTGAACTTTATGCTCATGATCCTAAACTGAATGGTTCCGTCTGTCACGGAAGCGGTAAAATATTTCCTTGATTATACGGAGGGCCCCAAGGGCCCGAAGGCCCTTTACGGGGTATATTGGTTAAAGCGTTTGACTTTGAAAGGTGTCTTCCGAGGACTTAGGCCATTGTCCTCAAGCGGATTGCTCAAGCTGACCACATTAGCCGTTTCGGCCTCCAACAAATTGGAGTAACCGGACCGCACCACCTCAAAAGCGTAAAGTATCGGAATGTCTTTGCGGTCTTGGTAGGGGATATCCTCGTTTTTCTCTTTTTCGCTAAGCTTTGGCGCTCCGGACATATATATGGCGATACTGCCCCTGCCGGTCGACACGATACGGGCGACGCCCACCGCCTCTTTCCGTTTTTGTTCCTCGTCAAGGGCGTATACCATCAACTCGTCCCCTTCCACCAGTGGCGATTCGTGATTAACCGCCCGGAAATCGGTAGGATAAAGCAAGTACTCTTTGCTAGAGGTTTCTTGGTCCACTTTCTGGATCGTGGCCCGGAAGGCGTATCCGATATTTTGGTAAGCAGGCCCCATGCCCTTATACTTGTAGTATGCGGGAACGGAGTAACTGTATACCGGCGCTCCGAAATCATTACGTTCGCTGCTCAGCAAGACTTTGCCCGTAAGAGCGTCCCAAGCCAAGTTTTCGGAATGGGTGGTAGCGCCATCGACTTTACCGCGGACCTCTTTCAGAATACCGCGACGATGGATAATCTTGTTGGTTACAATAGTTTTAAGTTCTTTTTCAGAGCTGGATCCATTTGGCCATACTGTATATATAGGGATAACTATAGGAACACCAAAAACGATAATTGTAACGAAATCTACGTTTAGGTTTACACCTCCCTCAAAGTTTCTTTGCACGCTATATCTAGCGTCGGAGAAGAGTTCACTACTTTGGGCCATTATCCTTCTTTCGCTATCGGGAACAGTGCCTTCGCTCTCCTTTTCGAACGGTAAAAGCATCCGCTGATCCTTACTGACCCTAAATCGGTCATTACGTAACTTGCGAACCTCTTTTCCTTGATAATAATGTGGTTCGCTATAATAGTGGTAAGAGATTTCTTTATAAGGTTTATTCTCAAAATCCCCATTGGCCCGTTGGCGGTACTCAGCCGTACGTCGAGTTTTGCCGTGCATATCGTTCAGGACCACACTATAGCCTTGACTGGCAGCCATACGGTCTATTGTTACCTGACCGACAAACGGGATAGGAATAAATAAGCTATAAGGAGACCGCATATCGATACTGGTTTCGGAGGCCAATACCGGAAATTCTTTGGCCGTATAGAATTCGTATTCTTGCATACCTGTACTGCCTCTTTCGTCCGCTCCCTCAAAGTATTCCTGTACATACTTTAGGGGGTATGGAGTATTTTCCCCCTCAACCCGTTTGCGATATTTCCAAGCGAGATCTGTGGAGGACAAACTGCTGACCCTAACCCTGCGGTATCCCACTTCTGGCCCGGGGTAATAGCTTTCGTTCACTGGATATTCGAAAAAGAGGTTATTGTCAGTCTGTAAGGCAACGGACTGTTTATACTTTTTGGCGTAACGCAAAGCGTTTTCGTCTCCACCTACCATCGGTTCATAGGAGGCTACACCACTACTGACCATCTCCCCTCTATCGTTGGGAATACGATAATCATAATATTGCCCATAGTACGAGGCTTCGGACCTGCCGTCTCCGTCCCATATATCGCGCATGGTCAGCTGTTTGACCCTAAGTCCCCCGCCATGCTTTATGCCGTCGGGACTCTTTAACCTTATCACGGATTCATTCAAGTCGATATGGCGTCCCCATCCTCTTTCCTTAGGAAGTCTCCAATAGTCGCTGAACAAATAGCTTAGCATGGGGATGATGGTGATAACCTTCAGAAAGTCCGAAACACCGGGATCTTCCGCACTCATACCCACTGGATCTAACCTTTTGGGGTAGTTTGCTCTAAGGTGTTGCCAACTGAACATGGAAAAGGGATGATATCCTCGCTTCGTGTTAAGCGTAAGAAAACCGTAGTATCTATAGTTCCCCTCTTCGCCCCTTCTTTCGATTCCAACCTTGTCATAATTCAGAACTTTCCTCTCACTATCGGCGTAAATATCCAGATCTGCGTATCCCGTAACATAGTCCCAGTTTCGGTCACTTGAAAGATCTCCCAAATTCGTCTTGATCCGGAAAAATAACTGCCCGGCATCTGGCGTTTCCCAACCACTCAAATAGTGAGTGGCCAGATATTCCCCAAGGGCTTCCTTACGTTTGTCTTCGGTATCATTAGCTCCAAAGATTGCTTCGGCTTCCTGTTTGTCTTCCAGTTCGAAGTATACCTTAGGACTTAATTTTTCAAACGTGGTCGGATTTATTTCTCCGACATACATCCTTTTACTCTCGGGATCATCGGGGTTAACCATTTTGAACATCTGTTTGGCTTCCCGGTGTTGCACATGTGAATAGTCATCACCTTCGTAATCCACGAAGATTTCGGATCCGGTAGGCAATTTCACTCGCCTGAGGCTCCAGGAGGCCATCCAGCGGTCGTATTCCTCACGTTCGCTTTCGGGCTTCTGTTGTACATAAGGCGACCGGTGGGCCGACTCATAATCAACGGTTTCGGGATTCTCGCCCAAATCCCGGTAATATCCCCATCTGTCGTTATAGAATTGGTTATAATCCGGATTGTCCATACCTGTCCCATAGTCGAATTGGTAGTGCGGATAGTCTTCGTACGACTTATCCTCATCGCCCCCGGAATGTTCCACCCCAACACCGTATTCGAACCACAACTTTTTCAAAGTCAGCTTTCCAGTCTGACCCGAGGCCTGCTCTTCGGCCGTGGCGGTAGTCCGGTTAGGAATACCCTTACAGAGCCCGTATCCGTAGTTAAGCCCGATTTTCTTTTGTATAAAACGTTGGTTCTTGGGTTTTTTTGATTCCTCCCGGGTCATCAAAAGGATTTCGTTTAGCCTTTTCAAGCTCTTTCGTTTGTGCGTGTGCCCTGGGTCAGTTTGTTGATTTTGGGTATAACTCCATGCCCCTAACCCATCCTTGCGTTCACTTAGCTTAAATTCGGCGACGTAGGACTTGGTTTCGGCACGCGTCAGATACCAAATCTCCTTTTCGCCATAAGTAAAAGACGCTTTGTTATCATCATTATCAATACGCATACCTTCCATATGACTAGCACCCGAGTAGGGGCTTCTCCATTTGTATAGATCACCTTCTTTCTGATAAGTGAACTTGACCCAATACCCCAGATCATCCGCACTGACTCCGTTGCCCGTAATATCTACATAGTCAGGTCCAACCACAGCGGTTAAAAGATAAGCGTGCGGATAAGCGGGAATATCTTTTTGATCATATAACTTATCTCCCTCTCCATAGCTTATTCTTTCTCCTTCTCCAAAGAAGTTCGGTTTTGTCTTGATTTTAGCTACACCTTTGTCTGTTTGGCTAGGTCTTTTGACACTAAAAAGATAATCTGACTGACGCCGATTATAGGCTGGAATACCGTATACGTACCTCAAACCGGAAGTATTGGTTACCACCATTCCGGCAAAGTGGTGTTTAGGATAATCCTGTTCCTGCCGATTTAATCCCTCTACCTTAAGTAAAGAAAGTTCAGATTGTCCGGAAGCGTTCAGTATCTGTTCGTTGGTAAAATATTGGATAGGTTGTGGGCGCGCTTTACGACTTAGATCAGGATCGTTAATTGTATTGCCGTTTTGACGTATTACGTCTCTGGCTTTCCGGTTGGAAGGGCCTCCGGTAAGTCCCAGGCTAAACGCCTCGTCCCCTCCCTCGTTTTTCCACCTTTGAAAACTCTCTACCGATTGTTCTCCGTGAACTTTCAGGTAGGATGCTTCGTCCGTCGTATATTCCTGTTCGGTGTTTTTAAACTTGAACTTATCAAAAGCCCCGTTGCCCTCTTCCCAAACATGGCTCCTTCCCAAGCTCATATTCAAGCTTAAATTACCCCCAACATGGGCGAATGTAGGTCCAAAATCCCCGCCTAAGGACCCTCCATAACTATCAATAGTCGACAATGGATCGTAAATAAGGCCTCGGTCATTTCTGTACCCCCTATACATACCGCCGATTCCTTGACCTACTGCCGAAAAAATATCATAAGTAAGGGATGGTATCGCTAAGTTTACAGCATCCTCATGTACGATACCATCGCGGTCGCGGTTAAAGTCAAGCATTGCATCTAAGCTCTGATACTGGCCTTCTCCTCCCATATTTAGGTACCCATAACTAGGATAATTGATTGTCTTGCCATTATCTTTTAGCCCTTGGCGAGTATAAAACCCACCAGCATATCCACCACCAAAGAATCCCCAAAACGAAGCTCCTATATTTACCTTTATATTGGCGGAAAAATTTCGCATGGGCCTACTTATTTGAGGGGTATACCCCGGACTAGCGAAACTGAGATGGGCACCTGCCCTAATGGATCGTTCTTGATACCCTCGTTTCTTGCTAGTGCCAGGATCAGGGAGCCATCTCTTTTTGGCTCTTATTTGAAGAGAAATATCTTTAAGTCCTTGTCTATTGTTATAGCCAATAGCCCCGGAAAACGAGGCATTGTTTTTCACTGTTTTTAATTGTAAACTATTATCGAAGCTTATCGAAGAGTTTAGTTTAGCATTGACCCCATCATCAGAACTTATGCTGGCTTCTGCCCCTAGCCCGAATCCAATTCTATTAAACCCTGTACTTTTAGATACTCCAAGGCTAGGATCTAAACTGTAACCGAATCCTTTGTAGTTATTATATTGTATCGTAACCCCTATAGCTAAATTAGCTGCACCAAAAATTTTCTTAATCCCTCCACCATTAACTCCCATAGTGTGACTGGGAGTCATGGCCTGTGTCACCTTTACTTCGTCCCCCTTAAACTCATCGGGAAGACCGCGCATTTGCCGGTTTATGGCTCCGGGGTTCAGGCTCCATCCCAAGCCTACCCAGCTGGCTTCCTGATCCATGGTTATCCCGCCATGGTAAGCCAGGTTAAAAGGGTAACCGCCATTGGGACCGGGCAATTCGAACAACGGGATATTGTACGTGAAATCGCCGGAAAAAAGATTGACCATATCGGTGGTGCCGAAGGGCTCAAAGCCCTGTACCTCCGGCTGGGTAGGCCCGGAAGTAAGCGCATAGGCTACGGGTACCAGGGTCTCGTACGAGAGGAAATGGACGGCGATAAACGCTGCCAAAAACCTAAAAAATCGACTTCTTCTATACATAACCAATTTATACTGTTTCCTTTTCCTTAGGCAAAAATCGGCTGGCCTTCGGGCCTACCGGTATGCGCAAAAATCTGTTGTCTTTCCGAAAAACTTCGCTCCAGCCCTAAAGCCATAGCCGAACTTGCATCAAATAATTTTAGGTCGATTTCCGTTTATAAATCCAACGGTATCTTGACCGGCCCCGTACCGAAACGATCGGAGTCAATAACCAGTTTCGCTGTCCGGCCCCGAAGGTTTTTTCCCGAAAAACCCAAGCTAAACCGTCTGGCCGGCGACAGGTCAAAAGAGCGCTCAAAGTGCAAAAAAACGCAAGGGAACTTCTCTTTCCCGGCTTCCAGGTACAGGTCTTTTTCAAAAGCGTAAGACAGGTAATGCAAAAACCGCTGTTTGTCATCTTGTCCATTCGAATGGGAAGCCACAAAGTCTTGTCCGTTGACCATTTCCAAGGACAGTGACAGCCTTTGTCGCTTTTCGGCGGATTCCATAAGTTTTGCGGAAAAACGATATCGCCCCACTTCCCGGCTCCCAGTGTCTCTTTTGCCGCAGGATACCGTCAATAATCCCAAAACCGCCCATAGGACTACGTTGCCCAATGCGCGTTTTCCGTAAGTGTGATTACAGATCCCCCTCATATTTCCCGTTTGCGTATTCCAATACTTGGTCCGTGATATCATCTTCGGTCCGGGCGTACATCAGGTTTCCGGACCCTTGGGTACCGAAAATAAAACGGTAGCCTTTTTCCTCTCCGTACTCTTTGACATAGCCGTTTAGCCTTTTCCAAATATTGTCGGTGTACGTTTGTGACAGTCTTTGCTCTTCTTGTTCAAAAGATGCTACCGAATTGGCGTATGCCCTTCGCGCCTTTTTTAGGTCCGGTCCATCAAGCGTCGCCTTTTCCATAGCGACCTTCATCGAATCCAGTTGTCCATTGCGGATAGTCCGTATTTTCTCAAGTTTGGCTTCCAAGTCTTTTTTGCCCGAAAACCCCTCAAAAAGAGCCGCCGTCCTGATAATCCCTTCTTTTTCGGCAGGACGAAAAATGTATATCCCGTATACCGTACCGGCTCCCACAACAAAAGCGATTAGGCTTGCGAAACCGTACCGGAACCATTTTGATCCCGCCCCTCTATCTTTTTTACTCTCCATACCAAATATTTTTCCAGGGAGTCCAGTAGGCAATACTGGTACTCCGTACGTTTCAGTCTCTTTTAATATTATAATCCGTCACCACCTATTCGCCTTCCTTTGCTTCCGTTGCCCGTGTCATCTCCGTCGATGGGACTGATATGAAGTACGTTCTCGGTGTCTTCTTCGCTTCCGCAATCGATATAGGCTATCTCCACTCCCTCTTTGCCACAGGCGTCATAAAGCAACAGGATCACGTAATAACCCAAAGGCTTTTCCGCAACAACGACTGTTTCCGCTTCCTCCGTTGCAAGTTTGGCGTGCTTTGGAGCGTAAAGGAGTTGAACACCTTCAGGGTCCAGCGCTATTTTCCAAGTGATATTATAGGGAGGAGTACCGCCGGATACCCGGCCTGTATAACTTACACGAGCTACTTTGCCCGGATTTTCACAATCCACGTCAAGGGGCACCGCTCCGATATGCCCTTTTAGGGGCGGTAATGGAGGGGCCAGTTGAAAGGTAAGGTGATGTCTGCGACCGAGCTGGTCACGAACCTCTATCTCGTATTGCTTATGGGTACGAAATGGCACGGGTGGCTCGTAGTTTCTCAAATCCAGTTCGTAGCGATTAGCTCCCAAGGTTTTATGCCCCAAGGCCAGATTGAGTTGCTCTTTTCCGAATCCGTCGACAATTCGACAATACAGCGGGTCGTCGGAATCGTAATTCTCGGTGAACGAGAAACGCAATATCCCGTCACGCACCGTTATGATGTTCCGGCCGTATTCCTTACTCAAAGGGGGGTACAACTTATGTGTGGAGGGCGAGTTTAAGGACTCTTCCTTCACCCAGATATAAGAGAGAAATTCCCTGACCGATTCCCCTTTTCTTTTCCACTGGTATACGGTGCCGTCTTTTACGGCGATACGGAGTTCGCTGGCCGTAGCGACGCTTTTCCGGGTCCATTCACCTGCGTTTTTTTCCCGGTACTCAAGCGTATCCGCCACGCCCACCGGAATAAACGCGTACTGTTTACCGCTCTCAAACCTTAGTTTGGCAAGCTGTTGCCCCCTCAGTTCCGATAAGGACGCCACCAACAAAAAAATAACAAGGGAAGAGTAAAAATACTTGCTCATAGGCCAATCACTTAATTCTTGCTTTAGCGAGGGCACCGCTCCTTCATCGTAGGTGTACAGTGCTTAACACAGTATTATCGATATACATTAAAAACCGTAATCATAGGCTAAATCCCAGGCGTACCTTCCACCGCCTTCGGTCTCCGGGAAGTCCGGTTTCCCCCAACACACGGTAGAACGCCGATAAATGCACGTAGCGCCTAGCGCGGATTTTGATACGGTAACCGCCACCCAAAAGCAGGGCCCCGGCGATCTTTTTCTCGTCGAAACCGATTCCCTCCCGCCTGGCCGTCAGTCCGGACGGGTGCACGTTGGTTTCGGCCTGTATATAGTACCGTTTCCGGTACATATACCGCAGAAATGACCGCAACCCGAGAGAGTGCCTAACGCTTACCGACGTATCGGCGGAAATACGGAAGTCCAAGCCTATGCCCGCATACCAATGCCGGCTTAACTTGTAACCGATGGCCGGGGAGAATCCGAAATCCTTATAATTTTCGAAATCCACGTCAGTCACTATATCGGCGAACAAACGTTTTTTCGTGTCCTCCACTTTATCGGAAAAGGTTACCGTTTCGAATTTGTCCCCAAACTTTCCCGTCCGTTTCTTTATTCTTTTCTGCTTTTCGGCCCGTAGTTTAGCTTCTATTTTTTTTCTCCACGCCTTATCACTTTTTTTCAAAAGCTTACGATACCGTTCAGGATCTGCCTTTCTGAGACTGTCGAGCAGTTCTTGTCTTCTTTCCGCTTCGGCGCGCGCCTCGATTAGCTCTTTGTATCCCTTGCGTTTTCTAAGGCTGTCTTCCAACGCAACCAAAGCGCGGTCCCCTAAATATTCGGGAGATCCTATATTGGGATAACTGTTCCTCAAGCTGTCAAAAGGAACCCGGTTTGCCTTACCTCGGAAGGCTTCCAAAGAATCCTCACTCCAACCCTGTGATCGTAACGAGTCCAGCAAGTGACTTTTCCACGCCTCCTTTCCAAGGCTGTCCGCCAAATACCGCCGGATATTCCCGGTTTCCAAAGAGTCTTGCAATGCCTTTTCCCAGTCCGTTTTTTCCAGCTTGTTCCTAAGCGTAGTCAAGCTGTCCAATTTTCGTTCGCCCGCTCCCAGGGAATCCCTCCGGGCCATAATCAGGCTGTCGGATTTTTCTTTCCACCGGCTCCCGAATAATTCCTTGGCTAAAGCCTCCCTGTCGGTGAGCTTGTTCTTTAGCGCCTCGCTACCGCCTTTATCATACCCCTCTCCAAAAAGAGCTTCCGCTACCGCCTTTTCGCTCCGGTCACCACTCTCGCCGAACGGGTCTTCCCCCAATTCAGGCAAGTGTTCGTTTAGCCTTCTTTCGGCGCGCGCGCGGTAAATAGCCCTGTCCCTATATCGTTGTTGGTTGTCCCGTATATGTTTGCCGTAACGTTTCTTGTCTTTTTTGTCCAACAGGCTATCGAAAGCGTAAACTCCGTTCAGTACCCGATCCTGTTCTATCTCCTGGTCACTGTCCCATACCTCGCTTTCCCGCATATCGCCCCTGTCGTCCTTAAGGCTGTCGTAACTGTACCTTAAAGTGCGCCTTGCCCGATGGCGCCCACCTCCACAGGACGAAGCCAACGCTAGAAGGCATAGTATCGTGAGCGTAAGTACCGTAGTCGAATACGTATTGGACATATATTTAGATGGACATTATGAAGCACAGTGTACCGACATTGATTCGGCAAACTAAAAGCAATGGCTTGATGGCGAAAAACGTCAATGTGGCGACTATTCAAGACGCATGCATGCTACATAATATATAATGTAAAAATAAGCCTATAAAATGGTGTTGCGGTTTTCATATATCGCAAATATAGACTTTCGCTTTATTTATTTATTCAATAAAAGAGAGCGTTGTTTGACACAATATTACTATGGTTTTTGTTTTATTTTTTTGACTATTAAAAAGTTTTTTTAACAGCGGTTTTTACATTCAGCTATATATAAGCATGTTGTGAAATAAACTAAAAACATAAAAATTAATTATTTAAACAATCATTACGTATGAAAGCATGTGTTTTATGCATTTTTGATACATTCAACTGATGTTTAATTATTTATATTCATAAGCAAAGTATAACTGTACAAGCGCCTCTTGATGCTATATTTTCACAACATTTTTCATTATAAAAGATTTCGTCATCTGGCCTAAGGAACAGTTACAACCAGAAATAAAATGCGATACTGATTATTATGCGTCCCCTTAGTCCATAGCTAGAATAGCTGTAAAAACACAGTGAGCTATGTTTCCCTCCACGGATGGCCCCACACCAACAATAACGTAGGGACTGGGTTCGTCCATAACAAGACAAAATGAAAAAGAAACTTTTATCCCTAATATTGCTGTTATTGCCTATCCTGAAAACTCAGGCCCAAACTGTTTTTCCTGACGGGTTAAAAATTAATTTTGACAAACCTATTTTGTTCGACAGCGGAAACGGAGGGTTTTCAACAATTATTGATGCTTCAGGATACCCTTCTAAAGGATGGCCTAATAATAGGTCTGATAACTATTGGATACGTTTGAGGTCACTTGGAGGTACGCATATTGTCCTTAACACAGACGGGGTTCCAGGCTCCCCTGAGAACCCATATGACCACCTCACGATCTGGCAAGGAAATGTTGACGGAGACAAACTCTTCTCTGTCACCAATATAGGTAGGGGATATCTAAGAAATACACTCGGAATTGGCATTGAAAAAACCACTGTTGGGGCTTCCGCTACATCATCAGAAGGTCAAAGTCTAAACCCTCTCTTGCAACTACATAGCAATGCTTCCGGAGTAAACCCAACTCTTCATATTAGTGCCCATAATACGGACGAAGCCAGCTTGCTATTAACCGAAAACACTGAAAACAACGCCTATGGCGCACGCCTTTTTTACGACGGAAATAGTGGATCTTTTTTCAAAATCGCCATAGGGGATCGAGGAACATGGACAGACCGATTCGTTATTCACCGAAATGGTAATATAGGGGCGGGTACCCAAGTTCCCCAAGCCGACTTTCACCTTAAAAGTGCTCGTGCGAATATGTATATTGAGAATACAGACCCGAGTAATTGGGCTTACCTTCGGATCCAAGGCCCTACAACCAATTTTTGGGATATTGGCCAATATGGAGATAGCGAACATCTGCAATTCAGACCAAGGGGACAAAGTGTGAACAGAGTCGTTTTCAAACAAAACGGAAATGTAGGTATCGGAATAAGCGACCCCGATCCAAGCCATCGCCTTACGGTTTATGAAGAAGAAGCCCATGATATCGCCCTATTCAATGGCAACACCATAAACGGACTTAACCAAGACAGGTTTAACCGGATTTTGGTTCAAAACCGAAATGGACAACGCAGTTGGATCGGTTTGGAAGGTAGCGGTAGCCAAGCTATAGGTTATTTGGGATTGGAGCATAAAGAAAATGCAATCAACCCAGTTATTACATGGGACAAATCGGGCAATGTTTCCATAGGAAAGTCTATTAGCTTAAACCCTTCCGACGGAATACCTAGTCTATATACAGGAAAAGGCGGATCGGAATTTAATAGGTATCTCCAATTGCTGAATTCAAAGGAATTTAAATCGGCTTCCGGGCTTAAAGCTGGCGGCATATTAGTTTCAGACGCATATAATTACGCTTCTCCCGGAAAAAACAACCTAATCGTAAAAGGAAAAATAGCCGTAGGGACCTCTTCTGTCACTAATCACGCCCTCACCGTAAACGGCACCATCCAAGCCAAAGAAATCAAAGTCAGCCTCGACGGACTCCCTGCCCCAGACTACGTATTCGAAAAAGACTACGACCTGAAAAGCCTCGGGGAAACCCAAACCTATATCCAAGAAAACGGCCACCTCCCCGGCGTCCCCTCCGCCGAAACAATGGAAAACGAGGGCCTCGACCTAAAGAAAATGAACATGATCCTCCTCCAAAAAATCGAGGAATTAACCCTTCACGCCATCCAACAGCAACAAAAAATCGACAACCAAAACAAGGAAATGGAATACCTAAAGAACCAAAACAAAACGTTTCAGGAAAAAGTCGACAAAATCGATCGCCTAGAAAAGCTCCTCTTAGAATTGAAAGCCAATTAAAATGAGCGCATAACCATTTCAGGCGCAATAAAAGAAAAACAGAAACTGGTGCGAGCGTCACGCTCGTTCCTACAAGTATTGGAGCCTCTGGCTCCACACCCTGATTCTTAAGTGCCCTGATAGCGATATACGCCCAAACAACTAGTACGCTATCCCCAGTTTCCTAGCCGGATTAAATAAAACCTTCTTTTTTCCAAAAGTTAAAACCATCGTTACTCAACATGAAAAAGTCACTTTTAACAATATGCCTGATCTTCAGCCTACAGAAGCTAGTCGCTCAAGAAATAACCCCTGTTAAAACCATCGAGTTTCTTAATACAGTTGGTGGTCACGGCGGTGATTCCACATTCTTACGCCGTTACGATAGCGGAGGCGACATCACTGACTTACGACTACAGCTCGGCGATGAATACACGTCTCATTTCCGTATCGGTTACATTAGGTATCAAGATGGACAATGGAAAAGTGTGTTTCACTTACAGGGAACGGGGGACCTATGGCTAAAACGGAACCTTACAATGGACGGGAATCTTGGAGTAGGTACCTTAACGCCCTCGTCAAAACTTAGCGTTCTAGGCGGAATCAGCAAACTAACAAAAACAGGGGTTGACGGGACATGGGACAACTTGATAAAATATGGGCATAAAAGCGACTTGGAAAGCAGTGGCACAAACATTAACAGGTGGCATGGAATAGACGCGACCATTACGGCTGGACCAGCCGAGAATAACAAAATGAAATTTAGGCTTTACCCCGGAAGCTCTTCCAATCCAGCCCCTATTGACGTAATGACACTAGTCGGTGACGGTAATGTAGGTATCGGAACAGCTGAACAGATCCTCGCAAGACTCCAAATAGCCTCAGGATCACAAAACTGGGGAGAAGAAAAACAGGGTAAAACCCCCGGAACTATACATCTTGACCCAAACAAGGTTGTCACAGATTACGGAAATGCCATTACTTTCGGGGCGACGAACCATCGTGGTTTCGATCAAGCCCAAGCCGGTATTTATGTACGCAGTGGAGACCTTTACGGAACCAGAATGTATTTCTCCACAACAGACAACTACAGTCAAGGCCCAAAAACGGCGATGATGCTGGATCATGAGGGAAATATCGGAATGGGAATCGTATTACCGAAGGCAAAACTCCATGTAAAGTCTCCAGGAGCATCAAAGGGATTCAAAGACAAATACGTCACTTCCCTAATTGAAGGCGAGGACGCCCGTTTACAGATTATCTCCGCAAACGAAGGAAATAACGGATCAGCTCTAATCCTCTCAAACGAGAATAGCTCTTGGGGATTTCACCAAAAAACGGACAAACATCAGAATCGTCTCGATATAGGATTCAACCAAGCTACCGAGATTGAGGATAACGCCAACGACCAAACTGTCAGCATGTCCTTTTTCAATAATGGAAACATTGGAATAGGAACATTTACCACAGGCCCACACCGCCTAGCCGTAGAAGGTTCCATAGGAGCCCGGGCGATCAAAGTACAAGCCTCCGGATGGGCGGATTTCGTATTTGACGATAACTACAAACTCCCCTCTCTTTCCGAAGTCGAAAAACATATCCGGACCCATGGACACCTCCAAGACGTCCCCACCGCCGAACAAGTCAAAACCGAAGGCGTAGACCTCGGCGCTATGAACACCAAACTCCTCCAAAAAATAGAGGAACTAACCCTCTACGCCATACAACAGGAAAAAAAGATCAAAGCCCTGGAAAAACAAAACGCAGAACTCCAAGAGCTAAAAACCTTGGTCCGCCAACTCATCCAGGAAAAGAAATAAAACACTCCGCTTCCGAGGCCCGTTCCGGGAGCGGAGTCCACACTTTTTGTGACAGAGTCAAAAACAGAAACTGATGCGGGCGTCATGCTCGTTCCTACAAGTATTGGAGCCTTTGGCTCTACACTATGATCTTAATCGCCCTGATTTCGTTACACACCCAAACCTAAGAATGAGCCCCCCGGCCGTCGCCAGGCTCCAGCCTGGTGACTATATCTTAATGTAAGGCTCCAGCCTTACTCTCCGATCTTCTAATAGACTTCAGCAAAGCCTCAATGCGGTCCATCCGTTCCATAATCGACTCATTCGCTTGTCTTAACGCCTGGTTTTCCGTTTCCAACCTGCTTACCTTCTCCGTTTCTTGCCCCAAGCTATCTATCGTGGAACCCTGAATCACCAACCTCTTCTCCTGCTCAATAGCGTAAAGCGTCAACTCCTCGATCTTCCGCAAAAGCTTGGCGTCCATAGCCCCCAAATCAACACCGTCCTTCTCCACATCCTCAGCCGAAGGAATATGTTCCAAATGCCCCTTCGCCTTGATATGCGCCTCTACCTCCGAGAGACTAGGCAAATCATATCCCTTCTCAAATACAAAATCTGACCACCCCGAGGCTTCCACCTTAATGGAGCGAGCCCCTATAG
The DNA here is from genome assembly GCF_036492835.1 of Fulvitalea axinellae. Taxonomy (GTDB): domain Bacteria; phylum Bacteroidota; class Bacteroidia; order Cytophagales; family Cyclobacteriaceae; genus Fulvitalea; species Fulvitalea axinellae. The sequence continues at coordinate 76,375 of NZ_AP025321.1, forward strand.
AACCTTCCACGGCCAATCGGTGGGTACCGGTGTCAATGGTTCCGATACCTACCATTCCTTTCCCTACAGTTAAAGTATTATCAAAAACACCTGAAGTCGAGTTCGTTTGAGAGCTGAATACTAGCCTATCCGAAGCGTTGTCCCACCGGATGGTTCCCCTGTTGTTATGCCATTCTCCAAATGAAAGGGAAGGGTTTTCCATTCTTGTTTCCCCTCCAAACCATACACCGTAATAGTCGCCCGCCCCTTCCACGTTCGCTTGTCCTTTTACGCTCAGCCTATACTTTGGGCTCTCCGAACCTATTCCGACATTTCCTTGCGGATCAATAACCATCCTGACTTTCGGGTTTATCACTTCACCTTCAACGGTATTTGCCTGTTCGCCATAAAAAAACAACCCTCCCCAAGAGGGTCGAATCCCGGCATATCCATACCCATTCTCATGTGAATAAGGTGTGTAAAACTTCCCGTGATTAGGCCCCCCTTGATAAACCGCCAAATTTGTCCCGAAAACGGCTTCTCCCCCGGAATTACCCGATATAATGGCACCAAACTTATCACCAAGTACCAATTGGGCTTTAGGGTCATGATATCCTATACCCACGTTTCCTTGCTTTAAAGTCATAATTCCCGGCACATCCGTTCCTTTCTGATCCCCCCAATAGGTTCCCAAAGTAAGGCTATAGCGATAAGCCCCGTGATTTTCCACTTTAAACATCGAAGAAATATCATCCGCCCCGCTTCCAAATACCAATGCTTTGGTAATGTCCCCTGTCTGTGCGCTGGTATAGATATGGAATCGGCCTACGGGATCTTTGATTCCCACCCCAATTCCCGGATTCTTAATAGTTAACAATGGCTTTCCTGAAGAACCTCGGCTCCAAAAGTAGGTGTTCGCCGCATATCCCCTATAATTAAAATATAGGTTCTCTTTATCAGTCCAGACCTCATTGTTTTGACCTACATGCAAATGTCCACCTAACTTTACAGGATCGTTCTCCCATTCTTTATTTTGAGCAAATAGTTTATTACTTGTTAGAGCTAAAAACAGGATCGAAACAAAAAAATATAATGTAAATATTCTCATGATAGCTATATGACTTAATTGATTTTACTCGCTTCCAAAAGTTGCTTGATCATTTCTTCTTGTCTACTAAGTCGCAATTCTAAATCCTTTATCCGCTTATTTTCATTAGAAAGTGAATCTAACTTTTTCTCTTGCTCAATAGCGTAAAGCGTCAGCTCCTCTATCTTCCGCAAAAGCTTGGCATTTATTTCCCCTAATAAGAGCCCGTTATCTTTTACTTGTCCGGCGTTGGGTATATCCCGCAAGTGCCCCGTTTTCTCAATATGCCTTTCGACTTCCGAAAGCGTGGGCAAATCGTAACCGGTTTTAAAAACATAATCGGGCCATTCCTCCTTAACCTGTACTTTTACCTCTTCCGCTATGGTTTTTCCCGCTATAGCGAGTTTATACCCTGTAGGAACAGTCGTTTGGCCTATCGCCATAGTACCGTCAAATGACGATACCCCTCCATTTCCTCTCAACTTTGTATCGCCGCCCAAAGCGAGAAAACCATATTCTCCCCAACCGTTTTTGGCCAAGTGAAGCTGAATACTCACACTGTTATCGGGTTCGGAGATCACCAATGCCTTATCCCTTTCTCTCTGATTTATTTCCAACGGAGCCGAAGGGGTGTTAGTCCCAATTCCTATATTTCCTTTCCGCTTAATCACCAACGCTTCCTTGACATTATTCTGGGCATCGGATTGGGTTCCAGTATCGAAACCTAAAGAAGCGTAGTTCTCCCCATGGTTTACTTTAGTCATCATAAACTCTCCCCATTGTTTATCCGTAGCGTCGGAAATACCGATTGACAATGTGCCTTTAAGGGATAATTTAGAGGTGGGCAAAGATGTACCGATTCCTAGATTTCCGTTTGCCAACATCGTCATCCTTCTTTGTCCATAACTCTCCCAGGCAAACAAAGGTCGATTCACAGATGGTCCCTTTGCCAATCGGGAGTCAAAGGCCATTATGGGCTCATTGCCAGAATCTCTAGCGCTGGATGTCGCTCCAATCAAATATAATCCAGCCCTTGGGTCGGAATCATGATACCCATAGATCATCGGTATAAACTGATTTTGGGTACTGGTCGAATTAGCTATCTTCAGATAATCAGTAGGAGCATCGGAAACTTTAAACGTCGCCAATGTTTCGGATGATGATGCCGGAGTTTGTAAAAAAAGAGAGTTGGAACTCAAAGAGCCCTTGAATTTGGCGTTTCCGGTCCCGTCCAGATAAAAGTTTTGGTACCAAAGGTCATCATCCCAATGATAATAGCCAATTTCGAATTTGGAGGTGACCTCATTCCCCATATTAAGGCGAAGATTGGCGTAGTCGGTCACATTATCTGTCCGATGAAAAAATACTGCGTCACCGTTATTGCTCCCGTCCTCCTTAAAGATCTCGACTTTAGCCCCCTTTATATGTTCCGCTTGTCCGAAAACAGTGTTCGAAATACCCGCTAAAGCCAATCCTGTGAAAAATATAAATTTCCTAAGCATAATAATGATGTTTGTTCTCAATGTTACCGAATGCCCACATCTCTCCGCAGATTGCTATACCCGGTTTTCCGGATACCAATCCTTATATCCCCCAAACCTGCACACACTTATATCTCTCTAAAAAGCCACTGCCGTCGCCGGGTTCTTACCCAATGACAACCGCACCATCCGGCTTCCTAGCCGGAACGCTTGCATATAAAACAACCGTCAATCCCCCTTCCTCTCAGAAATCTCCAGAACCAATCGCCTAAGACTCTTAACTTCAGCCTCCAACCGGATCACCTTTTCGGCATTATCCCTAACCGTTGCGTTTTCCACCCTAAGCTTACTGATAGTGGAGTCCTGAGCCACCAACTTCTTCTCCTGCTCAATAGCGTAAAGCGTCAGCTCTTCGATCTTCCTCAAAAGCTTCGCGTCCATAGCCCCCAAATCAACGCCATCCTTCTCTACTTCCTCCGCCGAAGGGATATGCTCCAAATGACCCTTCGCCTTGATATGCGCCTCTACCTCTCCAAGACTAGGCAGGTCATAACCTTCCTCAAACACAAAATCCGACCAATCCGAAGCTTCCACCTTGATAGATCGGGCTCCGATAGACCCTCCAACCGCAAGCGTATGTGATCCTACAGTAGAAGTGGCCACACCTATTTTTCCGTCACGGAAAATCTTCATCGCTTCAACCTCCCGACTATTGTTAAACACAAAGAATGAAAGCTCTCCCGATTTGTAATCATTATAGCGGTTAGCCTGTATACGGGCCACCTCATACAAACCGTAATGTTTTTTAAATGATATTCCACCTACTATACCACTGCCCGACTCAACCGGTTGACTATCTGAAATTTCTAACACAGGTGATTTGCCTACTAAATCCAAGATTGAAGATGGTGTATTTGTCCCTATTCCCACCCGTCCATGCATTAACGATGTATACTGTCGTTCAGTAGGAGGTGTCGGATCAGCCATAGGCTGACTTGTACTTAGATTAGACATTATACTTGAAACGGCATGACTATGCATCAACAGCCCCTCTACTTTAATCATTAATACATTAGACGTATTAACTATATGATGTATAGGAATTCTATATGTGTCTTTATCGAAATCACCTATAGTCCACTGCTCTGGAAGATGACCAAATGCCGTTGGGATTTCGGTCCGCTGAAAAAATGATCCTCCTCCGGGTTGAGACACTAACCTGAACCGTTTGGTCAACTTACCTGTTGCCAATTGATAATTATAGCCAGCCGATAAAGTAACTTCTATCCACCCATAGATATATTCTCTGGGAAACTCTATATAAGCAACCTGCTGTTCCGTCGAATTAGGAAAAACGACTGTTAGTACCTTCTCAAAATCGTATTGCTGTTGGGCAAAAACATTTGAATACCCGACAAAAAAATAGAAAGCCGAGCACAAAACGAGATATTTTATTCCTTTCTTCATTTCAAGTTAGAGAGTAGTTGTTTTATATTTTCGATCTCAGTTCTAAGTGTCAAAATTTCTTTTTCGCTTTTTTTATTAATCCGCATTATCTCTAGTCTCTGGGCTTTTATCACTTTCTCCTGCTCAATAGCGTAAAGCGTCAACTCCTCGATCTTCTGCAAAAGTTGAATCTGAAACTCCCCGGTATTCACCCCGTTCTCCTCCATTTCCTTGGCGGGAGCTATCTCCGGCAAATGCTTATGCTTCCTGACATAAGCCTCCAGATTCGAAAGATCCATCAATTCATAATCCCGCTCGAATACAAAATCAGCCCCGGCTTGGGTGTCTATTTTTACCTCCCTTGCGTGAATTTTACCCGCTACCGTAAGCTCCGAATCCGGTTCAGTGGTGCCGATACCCACATTTCCTTGACTGTCAATCACCATACGGGTATTACCTGTATAACCTATCCGGCCAGTCTGAAAACGAATGCTTGGGTTTATACTCCCAGTTCCTTGTGCGGCGCTAAGAATAAGATCATTATAGCTTTCGACTAACCCGGCATTACGCTGATCAGTTACCACATAACTACCTCCGGTTTTCATCAAAAACATAGTTCCCTGATTGTTGCCATACAGAGAATTAAAAATTCTAATCCCCATCCTGGTAGACGAGTTTCTGGTTATATGCAATGCCTCTAAAGGATCAGATTCCCCTATTCCCAAATTCCCCTCAGCGTCCATCGTCATTCGCCTCTGTCCATAAGAATTCCAGGCGAAAAGAGGGCGGACTTGAACCGCTTTACTATCCGTCCTTCTGGAATCAAAGGTCATAACAGGAACATTCCCACTGTCGTTTCCAGCCCCAATAAGGCCATTTACACTAATTGCTTCCCGGTTATCCGAAAGATGCTGTCCTAGAAGTACTGGTATAAACTGACCGTTTGACTGGGTGCCATTAGCTACCGAAAGGAAATCGTTTGGAGCGTCGTCCACCTTCATCTTTACCAATCCTTCAGCCCCTTACACTTTTTGCGAGTAAATACTCATTTTATGACTTGGGTCTGGGCTTTCCGTTCCTATCCCTAACCTCCCGTCCACTGTTACATTGAGACGCTCGTCTCCATTATCTCCCATTCCCTTAAAATGCAAATAGGCACTCCACCAGTCATAAGCCTTAATGTAGTAATGCCCTTGAGAAGCTGGACCGGAAGTGGGGTTGTTCAGCCAAATGGTGGCATTGGGAGAATTGCTTTTGTTGAATATCAGTTGGTTTCCGTTAAGGGTTAAGTTCCTTGACAACCAAGTGTCTCCCACGCTATTAATATTGAATCGCTTTTGAGCACCAGTAAATAAACTTACTCCCCCATGTCCCGACAACATGGCTTCTGCGCTTCCGGAAGTTCTATACCAACCGAAGGAGTAGTTTCCAACCTTAAATGTGTTGTAATCAAATACGTCAGAGGATTCATTATATCCGTAACTTGTATTTAAATTGTACTGACATATTCCCTCTAAAAATCCGAATAATAAAAAGGTGACAAAGAGTAGTCGTTTCATTGCTAGAATTTTCTAAAAAAGTGTTTGCCTTATTGTTTCTTGATATCGAGAATCATCTGTCTCAATAACTTAATATCTTCTTCCATTCCTTTAAGGCGCCTGTTTTCAGTCTCTACAGCCTTATTTCGAACCTCCAACTCCTTAATCCTCTTCTCCTGCTCAATAGCGTAAAGCGTCAATTCCTCGATCTTACGCAAAAGCTTAGCGTCCATAGCCCCCAGATCAACCCCCTCTTTCTCCACCTCCCCGGCCGAAGGAATATGCTCCAAGTGCCCCTTCTCCTTAATATGCGCCTCAACTTCCGAGAGGCTCGGTAAATCATAATCTTTCTCAAACACGAAATCCGACCAACCTACCAATGAAACCTTAATCTCTTGAGCTTTCACTTTTCCTTTTACTGCCAGCTGATATTCGCCGGGATTATCCATTCCAATGGCCACTCCCCCCCCATTCCTATTTAAGATTGTGTTGTTTCCTATATAGTTGATATACAAAGGCCTACTGCCATGCGCCTGTATCCAAGAGTAATCATCCGTATAACCCATACGTAGATTCGCTTTATCACCTGTAGGCCCTATAACTAACGCCCCATACTTATCAGGCATCGTAGGGTCCCCTATGATATGTAATTTTGTTTTTGGGCTCGTATAACCGACCCCCACATTGCCTTTCATATACCAATTACCCGTTTCGGATTCAACATATCCAAGCGACTGTCCCCCGGATGAAACAAAGGATATCTTCGGGTATTCGCCTTCACCTCCATAAAAAGAGCTTCGGCTAGGAACATGAAGAGTAAGAGCTCTTCCCGAATGAAAGTCACTTCGCCCACGACCAATCATATAATCGTTTACATCATCGAATGTACCTCCCTTTAAGTGAATTAAGGACCACGCCGAATTATTTGAGTCACTCCGCAAATTAAGCGTAGGTCCGGAATATCCTCCATTTCCTCCCTTTACATCTAAAGTTGCTTCAGGATCGCTTACCCCAATACCGACATTACCCGTATGTTTTAAAGTCATAATATACTGACTACCATAGTAATGGTGGAGAAAAGCATAATTCTCAATATCTTGGGTGGCATATCTCCAAGGCCCCCCCGTATGTATCGGTGGCTCGATCGTGAACTGTGTCCTGGTTTCGTACTTATTAGTCTTGGTCCCTATGCTGAATTTACCATCTGAATGATAAAGCAATCCGTCAGCGGATTCGCCCCCTTCCAGCTGTACTTTCTTTTGGCCAAATAGGCCGGCACTGGCAAAAACAAAGAACAATGTCGAAATAAAAAAATGAACAGTAAATCTTATCATGGTTAGTTTATATATTAGTTTAGGCGTATACCCATTCAATCCAAAAAGCGTGAGCGCAGAACCATTTCATAACAACATAAACTGGCACGATCATTCCGCTCGTTCTCACAAGCGCTAGAGCCTCTAGCTCTACACTATAGTTTTTATCACCCTAATTTGGTTATGCACTCAAAAGACGTACAGACACGGACATGCCTTGTCTCTCCACAATTTACTTCCTACCGATTAACCTCAATTCGATTTAACAGCCTCCAACAACTCCTCGATTCGGTCCATCCGTTCCGAAAGTTCGACATTAGAATTTTTCAGTGCTTTATTCTCAGCCTCCAGATGCCCCACCTTTTCGATATTATCCCGCATCGCATCACTCTCCTTTTTAAGTGACCTGATGGTGGAATCCTGAGCCACCAACCTCTTCTCCTGCTCAATAGCGTAAAGCGTCAACTCCTCAATTTTCTGCAAAAGCTGAATCTGAAACTCCCCGGTATTCACCCCGTTCTCCAGCATATCGGCCTCAGAAGCCACATCCGGCAAATGCTTGTGCTCTCTTACATACGATTCCAGACTTTCCAAATCCATCGGCTTATAATCGTCCTCAAACACAAAATCAGCCCCAGCGTCTACCTTTACCTTGATCTCTCTGGAATGAATAGCTCCTTTCACCGTCAATTGCGCATTCGCATCCGGGTTTAAAGTTCCGATAGCAACCTTTCCGTTACGCTGAAGAACCAGCAGGTTTTTCATAGCCCCTTTATTCTCCCCCCTAAATACCAATCGGCCCGAGGCGTCGGTCTGTGAGATGTTCCCGTCATAAACCATTTGCATCAGCGGGTTCTCATTTGTGCCTTCGTAGAAACTGATTTTTGCAGCTTCGGGAATATTACTTGACTTGGAATGGAATCGAAGCTCTGATCCATCGCCCTCAGCAAAAAATTTCAAAGCGTGCTCCCCTTTGACATGCAACATGGCCTTAGGGTGCACCCCTCCAAGGCCTAACCATCCTTTACCTGTTAAATTCATTCTTGGCAACCAATCAGCCGCTCCATTTTTTACGCTGACACCGAACAATGTTTCTTCCCTAATGAAATCGCTATCGCCAAGGACGATAGCCTGATTTAAGCTTCCTTGTTCATTTGTCAACACACTCGCATTATTATGCTGAAAAGTAAACCCATAACCGCTGCTCATCTCATGCGAAAGGCGCATCCATTGATCTTCCGAGACATTCCCTACACCCAAACTCCCGTCTTCGATTTGGAATTTAAGTGACGCATCTACTTCTGTGGTTCCTATTCCGACTTGCCCTTCAGGGTTGATGGATAAATGGACATTTTGGAGCCCCACGAAATCCACTACCCCTTCGGTTTGTTCCGATGCGAAATACCCTATATCCAGCCGGTTGTTATGCTTAGACGTCTTCTGGTGAAAAGCCCAAGAGCGATTCACATTCGTCAACAACAGCGCCGACCCGTTATTATCATCGTCAGAAGAAAGCAGTTGCATGCGGGCATCTTTGCCTTCGATAAGCGAAGTCAACAAAACATCATGAACAGCCCCTCCAACTACCTGATTCCGAACGTGAAATTTTGCCTTAGGGTCGGTTAATCCCACTCCAAAATAGCCGTTATTAGCAAGTACGTAAGAGTAGTGAGGCAAATCACCCCAACCATTCCCCGTCTGAAACCGAATAGTAGCCCCTTGACCATAAGACGAAAAGAAAAGCCCTTTACTTTGCCCGCCAGTATACATAAACCCCCGGTCTTTAATATGGCTGTGCTCACTCCAATTCGTATTTCCGCTGGAAATAACCATTCCGTCTACACCCAGCTCTTTCGCTATTACACTCCCTGTTGTGGTATTATCCCCATTAGGGTTCCATTGCTGTCCCTTGGCCAAAACAGCGCATGCAAGTATCAAAAACAGTAAAACTCCTTTTTTCATCACTATCAGAATTATTTGAAAAAGAGGGAGGACCTCCCTCCCAAATCATAGAAAAACAAAACCAGGATTATCTAGCTATCGATATGCTCAAGTCTGGTTACTATTCCTTAATGCAAGATCCAGCCTTATTATCCGTTACCCTTAGGTTCCCTATCGACTTTAACAATGATTCAATACGCTCCACCCGTTCCGTAAGCGTTGCGTTCGATTTTTTCAACGCTTGGTTTTCCATTTCCAGTTTGCTTACTTTCTCCGTCTCTCTTTTCAGGTTGTCTATAGTGGTGTTTTGGGTAACCAGCCTCTTTTCCTGCTCTATAGCGTAAAGCGTCAGTTCCTCAATTTTCCGCAAAAGCTTGGCGTTCATAGCCCCCAAATCGATTCCTGCCATTTCTACCTCTTTAGCCGAAGGGATATGCTCCAAATGTCCTTTTGCCCTAATATGCTCTTCCACGTCCGCAAGGCTAGGTAAAACGTAACCGTCCTCGAATACAAAATCCGACCAGCCTTCCAACGAAACTTTTACTTCCTGGGCCCTGATTTTTCCTTTAACAGCCAGATGATAACCTTGGGGGTCATCCGTCCCGATGCCCACAAAGCCTCCGTCTTTGTTCAGGATCGTATTGTTACCCAAACTGTTGATAAAAAGAGGGCGGTTCCCGTGGGCCTGTATCCAAGAGTACGTATTCGTATAGCCTAACCGGAGGTTAGCGTGATTCGATATAATGGGACCGATAATCAACGCACCTCCATGCGGAGTCATAGGTCCTTGACCGACAAGGTGAAGCTTTGCTTTTGGATCAATAGTTCCGATACCTATATTTCCTTTGGTCTCAGAGGCATGCAGTAACGGTCTTCCGTTTTTCGCGTCCCAGATGCCCGTGTACCCCGTTCCGGAACCGTTGGTCCAGATATAGCTGTCGGTACCGTTCATCTTTAGGTCTCCCGTCAGGCTGATATTACCGTTTACGCTTAGCTTTTCGGGAATAGCTTCCGTACCGATACCCACATTTCCGTTTTGGGACAATATCATTACGTTTTTTCCTTGGGTGTCCTCGTCTATTCGCAACTGTTTTTGTCCTCCCGTTTCCGTTGTCCAGAAATTGAATTGGGCTCCGTTCGTGTCGTTTTTGATCCGGAAAGCTCTGGCCGTACCGTTGGTATGCACCTGCAGTTTGGCCATTGGTTTTACGGTTCCTATCCCTACGTTACCGCTACTTTCCTCAATCATTAATTTGACTCTTCCGGTAGACAACGGCCCCGTATGCGATACAAAGCCTATATTGTTTTCCCCGACCCAAGATCCGTTTCCTCCCGTATACAGTGACCAAGTAGCCTCGGCGTCGTCTTTTTGGTACCAAGACATTGAGGCAAAACCGTCCGTAGCCCTGAGTCTCAGAAGGCCTGATCCCACATCATTTCCGGCCCATCCATGGCCCTTAATCTCAAGCATAGCGTCCGGTTCCAGGGTTCCGATGCCCACATCGCCGTTTGGGCGAAAAACCATATAGGTTTGGTCATAGCTTCTCCCGATATAGCCGTACTGAAAATCCGTATTCTGCCCATTAGTCACTTGTCCCAGCCCCCCGAAACTTATCAGGGTCTCCGTCCCGGTACCCTTGCCTATGGAAAATCCACGGGCCCAACCGCCGGTATATCCCGGCCAATTAGTTAAAATACGGACACCGTCCGCCGGACTGTCCAAACCTATTTTTACGTTGGGATGATCTTGTGCCATAACCCCGGCAACAGGCAACAAAGCCAGTAAAAGCAATAATGTCTTTTTCATATTCGTTTTTGAAAAGTGCAGTTAATCCATAACCAATCACGGCCATTAGCGGTAAACCATGAAAATCACTACCCCACAATTAGTTACAATATGTAGTCTTGGTGAGGTAGGCGGTTATAAAATAAAAAATAATTAAAATATTTAAACTTATAAGGCGTAGAGAAACATAACCACCTATTGTAGATGCAAATATCATCATTAATAATATTGTAGATGTTTATCTATGACATTAGTTTCTGAAAAAATGGCGGATTCTTAAAAAAAGAATATGATGTAGGGCTCGGTGGCTTATCATGTCCCCGCGAAAAGCAACCCATTCAAATGAAAAAATCCGGTACGCTTTGCATACCGGATTTTCCATTTATTTTTTATTGATACAGCCTTTGCGTTACGGCTAGATGGCCAATGCGCTGGGCCTTTGTTCCAAGCCTGGAGGCTTGAAACGGCCGGGATACACGCTTGCGTTAGCGGGGGGCCGTCGGTCACTTCACGGCACACCTTGCGTTAGCGGGGCATTATTCGTCATACCATATTCGCTTAGTATCCCAATAAAAAATTTCGTCCTCGCTTATGCCCTTTTTCAATAGTATTTTATAGGTACTATCAAGAACGCAACTCATACTTTTAGTCAAGATACGTTTGTTTTCTTCATTTATGGTATTGAATTTATCATAATTGTAAATATTGAAAGCCCGTATAATTAATATACAATCTGTGTTCGACATTAAAAATATGTCCCCTGAACCGTCATTCATGTATATATATTTATATTTAATGTGATTGGACCATTGATTAGAAATAGTTTCTTTATAATCATTAGGTAATTCATTGTAACTTTTTAAAAATACTGAATCTATGATAGGTTCGATGAATTTATAATCCATATCAGTATTTATTCCATATATAGCGCCAATTCCTCCAGAATTCTTCACAACACAAGATGGTAGTAAAAATAGACTACCTAGGAGGCTTAGGCTGATAAGTTGTGTAAGTTGTACCATCTTCATTCTTTGCAGAACCTTTTTTCCACATTGACATATTTCTTTTATATCCATTGTATTTCTTTCCATTAACTTCAAATGTTGTTTTGATCATGTATTTTTCTAGGAACAGTAAATAGTTCTGGTACTGCCCAGCTTCATCGTCATTTGTATACCATTCATGTGACGCTTTAATTGTCTCACCTGGGTAGTTCTTCTCCATAAATCTAGAAACTGCATCCACCTTTTTGTGGATAGCATAACTAAATATATTTGCCATATCAATACCAAATGACCTATTTTTAAATTGACCTGATATTTCATCTTGAGCATAACTGACTGCTCTATGACTCATTTTTACGAGGAGTTCGTCAGCCCAAATTGTTGCAAAGTCTCCCCATACAGCATTTTCTCCTCTAGCATTTACAAGATCATACCCTTGGTCATGAACATACCCAACATTATCAAGATCATTCACTGGTTGTAATTCATATAAGGGTCTACTATTTTGCCCCATTCCTGACCATGTAGCAAGAGGATTATTTCCTCCAGCCCATATTCCATGACCTTTTAATGAACTTTGTTTTACCATTTCACTTTTACTAACTCCCCCGAGTGAATTGTAATAAATATATTCTACACCAGGCCCTTTCTCTCCGTATTTTTCTCGACCTTCCGTTAAATCAGTAATATGTGAAAGTTGAAGTGTTGGTTTACCTTTTGAATTGTTTTTTATATGAATATGGAGTTGATAATATTCTAGACCTTCTAATTCGATTCCATCAATCACCCTATTCTCACTAAAAGCATAAGGCGAATTCCAAGGATAGCTGGCCACCAACGGATCCACCGCAAAAAACCTCCCGATCACCGGATCGTGCATCCGGTATTTGTAGTTGACAAAGCCCGTTTCGCCATCGGATTCCTGGCCTTGGAACCCATACCGGTAACCTTCATCGCTAAACGTCCGACCGCCTTTCATATTAAGCCCAAAGGGATAATAGTCCGAGGCGGAAAGAAGCTTGGGCTTGCCGTCTTTGTATTCGTCACTGATAACGGACAATACGTTGCCCAAGTGGTTGGAAAGCTGATAACGGCGGTAGCTTTTGGCTTCGGTATCCTCGTCGGGCAGTGTCTCGCCTTCGTTAAGGCGGAGCTGTCCCAAGCGTGAAGATCCGTAAATATTCCATTCTTTCACGGCCCCGTTCTCATAAATCGCCATCTGGTTGCCCGTGGCGTCCACCGTATAGTGGCTCACGGTGGCCTCGCTCCCGTTCGGTCTATTTATTTTGGCTACCCGGTTACCCGAGGCGTCGTACAGGAATTCGGTCTTTGATCCATTCTCTTTCAGAACGGAAGCCACTTTCCCCGAAGGGGTCCAGCTTATGCGTTCTATGCCGTTTCGGCTATCCTTTACCAGGTTGCCTATCAGGTCGTATTCGTATATGTCCTTGCCAGGGCTTCCGGGCTGCTGGTCTTCGGATTTCTGTTCGTCAAATCCGGGAGCGTTATCCCCCTTGCGGGCCACCAGGCTCAGGTTGGCGCCGGACCGGACCTCAAATCCCGGCTTAAGCAGGATTTCGCCGGCGGTAAGGCTTACGTTTTGCCCGCTGAGCAACGTGATGCCGGAAATCTCTATACGGGATCCGGGTTTCTCCAGGTTTTCGGGCAGTATGTCGCCCTGTTTGTATACCAGCAGTTCGGCGGGGCTTTCCTGCCCGAAGCCGGCGCCCCCGGCGCCCACGAACGTGCCTCCCGTTTCGGACACGAAGCCAGGGTCAAGCACCAGTTCCCTGGCCTTGACATCCACGTTGCGTTCGGAGCCTAGAGTCAGGTTACGTATCGTTACGCGATGGTAAGGTTTGTACAGCCTGTCGGGCACGTGGTCGTCACCCTCGTAAATTTCCCTATTGTCATTATCGTCATGACTGCCTGATGTAGGTCTCCTCTCCAAATCCAGAAGCCTATTGGCAAGCTTGGGCATATTGTCGGTTTCCCCGTAATTGTAAGAGAAATCATCAACCAAAAGGCCTACGGGGTCGAATCTCCGGAGCCTGTCCAGGTTTCCGTTTTTGTCATACTTGTACAGGGTGCGGAACTTGTTGCCCAACTGCCCGTCGGAAGCGGTCTTGGATTCCCTTATGCGGTTCAGCTGGTCATACCGGTACAGGTTCCTGTTAAGTCCTTTCTCTCCCAAGTGGGGCAAGGCGGTGGTCATCCAGGCTATATTGCCGTTGAAGAGCTCCTGTCCGGGCTTTCTCTCCAAATCTTCCTCGCTTTGGCCTTTGTAGGTCCACATTTCGGTGTCCAGGCCTCCGTTCCATTGCCCTCCGGCTTTGATCGGGCGGTAGTCGCCGTCGTAGTAACCGAGCATAAAGGCCATGGCCTTGTCTTGAGCTGGGGCGTTTCCGTCTTGGGGCGTATTCACCGCTTTAATCCAGCCCTGCAGGGTATAGTAATACTCCTGTCGCTGCAGGTCTTTTTCGGCGTCGTCCCCTTCCAGGATCACCCGCGCCAACGGACCGTGGGGATAGTACTCGTAAGAGGCCTCGTGATACCAGCCCAAATCGGTGTTTTGGGTACCGGTGTTCGAGGTAGAGGTATAGACTTCCACTATGCGGTTGTCGGCGTCGTACTCGTATCGGTGGGTAAACGCGTCGGGCCTTCCGAATTGGTAATACACCCGGTTTACGTTGCCGGATATCAGGTCGTATTCGTAGTCCAGGCGTTTGGCGTCGTCCATACCCGGAATTTTCTTCAGCAGGCTCTTTACGTTGCCGTGGATATCGTAGCTGTAGAACGTGGCGGCCCTTATGGCTTCTTTGTCGTCGTCGGCGATACCGGATAACTTGCCGTTAAAATGCTCCACCCAAGACACCCTGTTGCGCAACTGCTGTTGCTTGAAAGGTGACGGCGCGTCCTGTCCTTCCGGAACGGGCTGGGCGTTGTGGTCGCCTATTACGGTACCGTCTCCGGAATCCGCCGGATCGTTATAATGGGTTTTGGTGACATACCACAGCTCCATTCCGTTTTCTGAGGCCGGGAAGTCCGGCTTGTCCAGGAAATTCTTGCGGAACTGGCCGTAATTGCTCTGCGTCAGCTCGAAAGACCCGTTCGTGTAGGAGGCGTAATTCGCTTCCCCGCTTTCGATCACCCTGCCCAGGGCGTCATATTTGGTATAGGAGAATTTGCTGTCATTCCTCTGCTGGGCGTTTTGCGATATGCGCATCCGGCCTTGGCTATCGTAGCGGAAGAAGGTTTCCCCGGCGTCCGGCGTCCGTTGCCAAACCAGCTGGTTTAGGCTGTTGTATTTATAGTCGGTGGTCAACCTGCCGGCCCTAGGATTGCCGTCGCTTACTTCGGCGCCGTGGTCGGGCACGTCTTTTTGTCCGCCGGTACCGGAGTTGACCGTGGAGAAGCCCTCCGGAGGCACGGTACGGGTCAGGTTACCGGCCTGGTCGTAGTAATACAGCGTCCTGTGGTATTCCTGGTCGGTGTATTTGAAGGTCACCGACCGGTCTACCCAGCCCAGCAGTTCCAGGCGGTTGTTTTCCAGCCATTCGGCCAAGAGCTTGTCCGCTACCTCTTTTTTCTTTTTCTCAAATTCGTCATCGATATCCTTGTTTATGTTATCGATACAACGGGCCCTGATATGGTCGGCGATGTCACCGCCAGTAGGTCCCAGCCTTTTGAGTCCAGCATATCTCAAACAAATATTTTTGTCGAGAACAGGAGGGTTTACCGGCTCAGGATCCACGGATATATTGAAAGGTTCTGTCTCCAAAACCAAATCGGGGGCATCCTTATGCCGGATAAACAACCTGTATTGCCCCGCGTCCGAAGCTTTGGCGCTTGGTATTGAGAATTCCTTTTCTGTGGATACCCTAATAGGTCTTCCGTTAACGATTTTTACCCATTCGTACTCGCATCCCTCAAAATCCCCATCGACATCAGTGCTGAATTTGATTTCCTGGTTCGTCCCTACCTTACTATTGGGTTTCCCCAACTTGAGAGTTCTTTGGGGAGAATAGGTGATTTTATATAAATCCCCGTATTGCCTCAGAAGCGGGACAATATGTTTGAAGGTAAGCATATTGTGTTCTATACTGAGACCACAATTGCTGAATAAGGGATCAGTGTTTTCCGTATCCAGAAAATCATCCGGAAAGGGATATGCCAAATTATTGTGGGACAGATTCAGACATTGTACCCTGGGTAAGTTCAGCCCGTGAGGGATCACAATATGTCCTTCATTCTCACCAATAAGATTTTGTAGGTTAAGGTTGATATCGGAATCGTCACTAAGATCGATACCTCCCGTATCTTGGCCCAACAGCGAAAGCCAATGTTTCACCCTTTCGTCCAATGATCCCGATGCGGGAGTTCCGTACCCTCCAGCGGCCGGATATGTTTCCGCAGTAATGGAATAGGCGCCGGTGTTTCCGGGATCAAAACCGGAATCGGGATCTCCGGGTTCCCGTTCGTCGTCATCGAGAATATCGCCCAGCGTAAGGGTACAGTTTTCCTTCCAAGGGTTCTCCTGCCCGACTTTTCCAGGTACCGAGGCGATCACGTCCGCCCCTATACAGGATTCCAGTTTGCCGAGTTCCGTAACGAATATGTCGTACAACGGCCCGGATCCCTGGTCCATCTGCTCATTGATTTCCGTGGAGAAGATGCGTCCCCCGTGTATCCTCGCTTCGGGGCTGTCGGTAAGCTGCGCGGTCAGGTAGTCTACAAGTTTGTCTTCTATGGCAGTGTCCACTTCCTTCCGAAGCGCTTTGCATTGCTCCGTTTCCGTCTCGTCGCCGGTAAGGATACTCCCGTTGTCAATGGTAACGTTGATATGGGCCATCATTATCCGGACCCTGTTTCTGATCTCAAGCGCCGAAGGCATGGGGAACACAAGCGTTCCGTTTTCCCCGGGCTCCACGATCCCCGCTTCCACCGCATTTTGGTTCTGCTTATTGACTTCGTCGACGAGATCCTCCCTATTGCCGGGGTTTCTTCCGAATCTGGCGTCCAGCGCTTCGCAACCTGAGGGAGCTTTTGCCTTAAGGCGTTCGTTTTTCTTTTCCCTGTAAGAGGATTTGAATATGTTCAGGGCCGTCATATCCGCCTGCAGCCTGTACTCTTTCTCCGAAAGCTTGTTTTTTTTGCGCATCAAGGTAAGGGGAGCGAACAACGGGTTGGCGTATAGCCCGTTATATTGGCGCAATACCCTCTTGTTTTGCTCGGGGTCCAGAATAATGTCCGCCTTTTCGACCATCCCCGCCCCTTTGTTCCAAACCAAAGGCAGGCCGCTGTCATCAAACCCGGACACTTGGTCTACCGTAATGACGTCTATTCCGGAAGGGGGCGTATTGTTCCAAAAGGGATCATGGCCCGCAATCTGGGCGAAGGTCGGCTGATTCGACAGGTCAAGGGCAACCCCCAGCTCCTGTCTGGTGGAAGCCATATTGAGAATATTGTCGAATATTTCGCTTCTGACCCACTTCATGACGAAATCCAGTTCGCAGAACCTGTCATGCGTGTTGATCAACCCCAAGCTTTGCTCCACCAACTCGGATGGGAAACCTTGTTCCAACGCGTCGTTTTTCGCCAACTCGAGAACCTGTGACATGTCGATATCCGGTATTCCCGAAAGGGAAGGCAAAGGAGCTCCCTGGGCTTCCGGAAAGAACGTGGAATTAAACTCCAGCAGAATGGTCTCCGCCCTTTCGGCCATGGTGTTATACACTTCCCTCTCCTGGGGCGTTTTGTCGAGAAGCCCCAACAATTGCTGTTCCCGTATAAGCATCCATATTGACGAAAGCCTGTCGGCTACCCCTTCCCGGGCCTGCCGGTTGACAAAGTCCCGGTAGGCGGCCTTGTCCGCCTCCGGGCTGTCGGAGTCCATGCCCGAATATATCTCAACGTCACAATAATTTTCGGCGTCCTGCTTTTTCTCGTCCCTTATCTGTTGGAGTTCCAGAATTTCCGCGTTCCCCTCGATAAGTTTGTTTTTGAGCGTTTCGTAGTCCAAATCCGATTGGGTGACGGACTTGACAAAAGTGTATTGGCCCGGCTCCGAAAGTTTGAATTTCAGCTTAAAAGTTTTTGTCTGGAACGGAACAGGGGTTTGGTCCACGCCTTTTTGGCAAATGTCATACCGGATCGAGAAAACGGAATTGTCCGTTTTGGCGTCAAACAATTGGGACTGCGGAGACAGGGGGATCTTTTCGTTCTTTTCGTTGAGCAAGAAAATTTCCACGTCAAAGAACAGGTCCGTCCCCCGGAACATGTTCGCGTTTTCCTGAAACTGCTCTTCGGGGGCGATGCTGACCCAAAACTCGTAATCCACTGACCCCGCCAAAAGGTGGGCAAAGGTCTTCCTGTCCTCCAGCTTGCCTTCTGTCAGGTCGGCGCTGAGTCTAAGCTCCGAGTGGATAGTGTTCCGGAACCCGTAACCTAAAGGGCTCACTCCGGCCGGGGTGTCCCCTATCAGGGCCGTGGCTATGGTCCTGCCCTGATTGTCCGTATAACTGACGGATCCCTGGCCGTTGGGATCTATCGAGGCTGTTTTTGAATAGTGACCGGAATATTCCCCCGTCTGTTTTCCGAAGAGTCTGTAAAGTTCTCCCGCGTCGGCCTCCAGATAATAGTTCCGGCTGTCATGCCCCTGCCTTATACCGAAAGTTTTACCCGGCCCGGCGCTTCTTTTCACCCTTCCCGTGGCGTCGTTCGCAAACCGGGTCAGCGAGTATACGTAACCTTCCGATTCGGGAATGCCGGGATATAAGTCCTTGATATTCTGCCCGCCTTCGGTAAGGGAGTTTTGGGCGGAAAAATAATGGGCCGCTCCCTTGTTTCGCGAATCCATGGGACCCACTTTCCCGTCATGGTCATATTTCGCCTTTCCGTCTCCTTCCGCCCAAACATTGAAATTATGCTTGTAGGCGATGTTTTTTTCATCGGACGGGGCGGGCATGACATTCAGTACGGGGCGTCCCTCAAAGTCATAAAAAGTTTCGGCGACGACAGCCCTGTCGCGTTCGCTTTTCAATTCCGTGACGGCTTGCCTTTGGCGCATGGTCCCGTCAAAATAATTGGCGACACTCTTCTGCTTGTTGCCTTCGGCAAAACCGGTCGTCCGTTGCCATATCAGGTCAGACAAACCGCTCCAGGGGCTTTGGGGATTCATGGTCCCGTATCCCCCGGCAGGGCCGTATGTCCACACTGAAGATTCCGGATCCCCTTTCCCCGGTTCCGGCGACCAAAGGACAGACTTTTGGTTGCCAAGGTCGACCAGCGCGACAGGCTTCGCCCGTACCCATATTTTACCGTCGGGGTACAGGCCCGGAATAGGATAGCCCGACAAGAAATCCTCAACCCTTATGCGGGTGCCTTTCTTCAGGGAAAACGCTTCTTGCGCCGTAGTGATACCCTGGATGTTGTCGACATCGTTTTTGTTGATAAACACCCATTCAACGTCTATTTTTTTGGTGGCCATCGATTCGCCGTTCCAAGTCAGGTAGTCCCAATCGCCTTGAAAGTTAATGACTACCTTTCCTTGGTTTTCCCCAACGTTTAGCGACGCGTTTTTTCCCGATTCGATCCCCAGGCCACCCGTGGCGCTAGACGCTTTCGCGTTGCTCCGGGTAGCGACCGCCAAAGCGTCGGTTTTCCCCAGCAACTCTTGCCTGATGGTCAAATCATCTTTTCCATGACCGCCTACGGCTCCGCCGAGATTCTCCAGTTTCAGGACAAAATGATCCGAACAACTGACAGGGGTCGTGAATAGCGCTATGGTATTGTATTCCCCTTTATGGAGAGTCAGATACAGTGTTCGGTCAAACAGCACCTCACCGTCAGGGTTGCTGACGGTAACTTTATAATTGTCCGTACGGGAACCCTCCTCAGGTTCAAAACTTGCCACATTTTCGTGAGCCAAAGAGAATAACATGAGCCGGCCTTGGCTTCCGTCACACCAATAGGGCGGGAACAGGCTGGTCTCCAACCCCGAAAGGCTTATATTCTCCGCAGAGAAAGAACGGCTTTTGAGAACTTCGTATCCGGGAGGGATTCCCGGTCCGATTGAGACGGGGTCGAGTGTGGATGTTTTTGGTTGTTCTTGAGCCACCAGACTGTGGGAAAGGGACAAAGCAACCCAAAAGAACAGTACCCATATCCGTATAAACGTTCTAGAAGTAGGCATATCAATTATAAAAAGTCTGTCGTCAACGTTGAAATAGATTCATTCTGTTTCGAGGATATCGTTCCTCCGGTTATTTTCTTTCTCTCAAAAGTTTGCCGGCCTTTGCTTTCATCTCTTCATTAAGCGAGATAGTATATCCTTTAAATCTTGGAGCGGGAAGCAAACCTTCCTTTTGGTCCGGAGCAACGAACCTGCGCTCCGAAAAAAGATCTTCGGAAAAATTCGGGGTGTCGTCCCATTTGATGATTTCCGTCCGGTAACGTACGATTTCACCTTCGGGCGGTATACTTACGTCCATATCGACCGACAGCAAGCCGTCCTTTTTTGTCGTTGAGATCCGGATACGTTCACCCTTTTTATTCTTTCTCTCGAATTCATATACCGACCTATCCGAAAGTTCCCGGTACTTGGTAAACTTGTAGTCAGCCTTCAAAACACTGTCGGAGATAAACGCTCTACGCCGGTTTATCTTCCGCAAATCATCCGGACGAACCATTGTCAGAGCGATTATTTCGCTATCCGTAAAAGCCGAGGCCATGAATTTGTCATTAATCAATGTTTCCGAATCCTCGGTTTTGACAAAGAGTCTATTTTTATCTTTCCAGATCGATATTTTTTGCTCTTGCCTTTTTTCTCCCGAGTTAAGGTTAAGTTCCGAGGAGGATATAGTCGCACTAAATCGCTCGATTTGAGCGTACTCCGCCAGAATATTTATGACCCTATCCCGGGGCTCTTGAGCTTTTGAACGGACAGAGGCAGAAAGCAGAACTAAAAGTAATATCAGCGTTCTCATATTGATTTCGCATATTTAAACCGTACAGGCATATTCCCGACTTTAGTGTTTCGGAGTAAAAAACCTCTTATTGCTGAGCCGGAATATGATTTACAGATTCCTGAAGAGTCATGACCCCTTCAGCGGTTTCTTTCTGAAGAAGGAAGAGTTTTCCTTCCGGGTCATACCGGTAAAAGGTAGCGTAGTTATTTTCGTCCAAAATAGCCGAAAGCCTATGCGTTTCTTTTTCGTAAACGTATGTTTTCATTTGCGCCTCTTGGGGGTGAAAACGAACATCGTCGACGAAAATCGACAGTTTATTGTTTTCGGTGTCAGTCCCGGCTTTTTGCGTAACAGTGGAACCGAAAACCACAGTAAGGCTTTCCACCTCTCCGCCAGAGAACGTTATATCTCTCCATTCGAAAGGATACCAACCGTTTATCGGCCCACCGTCAAGATATGATTCCAGATTTCCGTTATGGTATAGGGTATGTATATTATTGTCCCCTTTATACTTGACCTGCAGGTTTATTTTGGGAAGGTGCCCGGGGAGGTTTTGCGGACGCCCTTCGGGCCCTAACTTGAACCATCCGGCCAGCATATATTTTTTTGTAGGGTTATGCTCGAGCCTAACGCCTCTAAGGCGGACTTTCGGCGATGTTTCCTCGTGATCAGGCCTATAGGCAAGAGAGGAGTTGCCCGAATGCGCCTGTTTTGTCGTGAGCACTTTTTTCTCTGACAGCGCTATAGGCTCCCGCCAATAAAGCCTTCCTTCCCAAATCCCGATTTGGTCAGTGCCAAAGCCTGATTCCAAATAGATAAGTTCTTTGGATCCTGAGGCTCCCCCGTCGGTACCCGAGAAATTAGAACTACAATAAGGGTTTACCTGCAGCCATTTCTCTTCGGTGCCCCGTTCCTTTGGACGAACATGAGCATACCATGCCCTGTCTTGATTTTGGAGAACTTTGGCACTTTTGTCTACAATCAATATATTGTTGTTGGCAATATATACCGGTACGCTCACGGTATCCGCCAATAGGCCTGTGGTATAAACAGTCTTTGAGTCGTTGTCCGGTAATCCGTCCACCTCGAAATCCACAAAGCAACTTTCTCTCTCTTTGGCGTTAACCGCTTCCGCTATGACCAAGCGCTCGTTTTTGTCGCTGAACTTTACTGACGAAGGTACCCCCAGCGCATCAACAGATTCGGTCCCTTGGCCGTATATGTCCACCCCTGTTAATTCGGAAGCGATAATCCAGTTTTCGGGATGAAAGGCTTCCAAAGTTTGGTGGTCTATCATTTCTGAACTAAAAAGGCCACCCCGTTTTATTTTTTCCGTTCCAGTGGTGTTTTCCCTGGTTTTATTCAATGCGTACTGCTTTTGCGACTGCCAAAAATTGGAAGTTAACTTATACGAATAGTAAGGGTTGTCAGGGTCGTAGGGGAACTTACCCAAAGGGGCCTTTACAATTTTGTCACAGTCGTGCCCGGGTTGATTATTGTTTTGGGTCAAGGGGAGATAATCCCTGCGGCGTATAGTGGCCTGATAACAGATATAGGCATTGGTTCCGAATCCGGGGGAGTATTCGCACTCGACATTGATAAGGATATCATTTTTATACGGATCGTCGGGTTGATGCATATCCAATTCCAAAGAAGTGGCCGACGCTCCGGTTTTGGACGCTCTCGCTTTTCCCCCTTCCGTCACAGTCCAGCTAATTTTATTAACCCTTACATCAACATTTCTTTCCTGATTGGGAAGATTCAGCTTGTCATAGCCGAAACCGAGATTAATTTTACAGGAACTGATATCCCCTCTAAGTTTAGGAGAGACAAAAAATGGAGGTATGATTTTTATGTGGAATTCGTCTTTTTCATACCTTTCAGGTAAAGGTATCACAATATAATCTAAGTTATAATGCTCCGTAGAAACCGTGATTTCATCACTATCACCATTGATGTTCTTTGACGATATCTTATTTCCAGGCTTGGCCACTACATAAAAGGGTCTTATCTCTGTTCCTCCTACCGCATTAGGGTCTAATTCTATCAATCCAGGTTTATTACAATTAGATTCTTGCCCAAACTGATTCGAAATATCATTGAGTTGTCCTTTGAGTGGCTTTGGGAAAACCTTCCCGTAATGGTTTATCCCATGGTTGATAACGTTGCTTACCTGTCTAGTCTTCCGGATCACTGACCAGTCTTTCAATTCAGCTTGGTACTGGCTTTCCGGAATATCGGCCTCAAAACAAATTTCCGCTGTACCGGAATTGAGGACCCCGTCCGTGATAGAATAACTGAATACAACATCGAGTTTTAGCGACCCTTTAAATTTGTCTGAAAGCGGGTCAATAGGGACTATCAACGTATTCGTGCCTTCTGCTTGAGCGATTTGTTCTCCACCGTTTTTAAGTGACCATGATGATTTGTCCCCGCCATGAACAATAAAATTTTGGTAACCGTTCTCCCGTTTCGAAATTTGAAGGTCAAACCTTAACTCGCAAGGATTCACAGTCAAAATAACTTTAGGGTCTTCATAAAGGTGGGGGATGACTTTATAATAACTCTTTTTCTCCAGAGAGGACCTGTTGTCGATAACCGTAACGTTTTTTGAACTATTACCGGGCAGAAAATCCTCCTCAGTCAATACGACAAGGGAAGGAACTTCACTAGTGTCAAAGACTTTTTGGGGACCGTCCTCTACTTTATCCACTTCTTGTTTAAATTTTTCGAAATCCAGCGTGTTTCCCGGGCGAGCTATGATCAGAAAAGGTTGACTTGAAGTTGTATAAGAGAAAAAGAGATCAGGGGATACTTCTATCCTGCTAGAGCCGTTACAATTCACAACATCTCCAACGTAAGTTTCGGTTTGCGCGTTAGCGATCAATCCGAAACATAAGAAGAGGAATAGGATTCCAATTCGCCTCATATGCTTATGAATTTCATTTAAACCTTTGGGGGGGCTGAAGAAAAGTATCATGGCTGAATCAGTTAAATTCGGGCACCTCTTCCGTATCGGATACCGTTGTTATTTCCGTAGAGTTTCTTGTTGGGTCTTCCGTTAACGCTGTAATGGTCTCACTGACGGCATCAAGCATGTTCTTGTGGCCAGAGAAAAAAACCAACGCATTCAAAGACTCACCTTTTGAGAGCATTAAGGGTTTGGGAATCGCAATTCTGGCTTGATTGTATGAAGTGTTAAGAACAATCGCCCTAGTAATTGGCCTGCCCTCTCCTTTTTTGCTCAAAATAAGCTCATCGCCCTCGGTAAGAAACCTAGTGGTCCCAGGAGTAAGTTCCAGACTATAGGCCACCGTATTTTTCTCTCCTTCATTGAGAACGCTGGCCGTAAAAGATAAACCTTCATTCTGATAGGCCGGTCCCATACTCTTGTAGTCATAGTACGCCGGCTTATTATATGCATAGGTCGTCTCCCCAAACGCATTATTAAATGCACTCAGAATCGGTTTTCCCGTAAGCATATCCCATTTTATATGACGGGTTCTAATCTCACTTCCGTCTTGATAGGCAATATTACCTATAGGGATTCCCGCTTTGTGAATAATTTTATTGGTGGATTCCGTATAAAGAGAGTTTCTGGTTTTGGACCATTCCGGAATAATACTCAGCAATGGCCAGAAACTGGCGAAATCTAGGTTGGGGCTAGCCGAAAAGCTTTGGTGCTTGTCGGTATGCTTTCTTCGATCGACTAACATTTCTACCGTTTGCCCAAACAATACAGTTGTAGCATTTCCCTGAAAGGCCTCATCCTTATCAAGCGCTATCATTTTATCGGCATCATTCGTTTGGGAGAGCCCTTTGTAAAACTTATTGACAGGCACATAAACCTTAACGCCGTCAAGGACAGTGGCATCCATAGCGTAAAGGCTTTCTGTCCAAGAGTAGGGGTTCTGTTCAAATGTCCCGTCTGTGGACTGTCGATATTGTTCCTGCTTTCTCGGCTTCCCATGCATATCATTGGTAGTGATAGAATACCCTTGGAAAGCTTTGAGTGTCGACATACTCTTGGTCCCTATTAAAGGAAGGTAACCAAATCTGGTTTTTCTGTCCGAGGATTCCCAAACGGTTTGGTCGGTGAACACGGGAAATTCTTTTGCCGTATAGAAAGTGTGAACCGTTTTTCCGGTGGTGCCAAATTCGGACGCGTTTCCGAAATAATCATCAAGCTCATCCCTTCTTTCCAATTTACCTTTGGCCCCTTGCTCATTCAGGTACGCTGAAGCGAGACTCATAACGGTGACTTTACTATAGCCTATCTGCCCTCCAGGGAAAAGACCTTCGTTAAAAGGATACTCCGAACGGGCGATTCTGTCCACGGCCAAAGGTATATCGACTCTGTATTCCTTGATATAGCGCAAAGGGTTTTCGTCGCCTCCCATCGTGGGCTCATATGACGCGACGCCGGAACTAATCTCCCTCCCGAATTTGTTTTTTGTCCGGTACCCATAAACCTGACCGTAAAGGTTTGTCTTATTGTCTCCTACCCAAGTGTCTTTCAAGGTGATCTGCTTCACTCGAAGCCCTCCTCCCCTTTTTACCCCATCCATCTTAGCGATTCGTATGACAGAGTTTTCGAGGTCGATTGTACGTCCCCAGTTTCTTGAGAAGCGGTGTTTATGGTATTCCACGAAAAACGAGGAGATGAAACTCCCGACCGAAGCGATATTCCGGAGAATCGAAATGGCATTTGCTTGATCCATGTCACTGCCGTATTCGGGAGTGAAAACGTCTTGTGTCAGAAGTTCAGGCCTATTAAAGCGGATAAACTGCAACGCTTCGTATGAAATAGGGTTGAATCCGTTTACATCCTTCAGGACACAATATCCGTAAGCGGTCTCACTGTCTGAGGATGGTTCAATACCGCAGGATTCGACATCTGCGTAGGTATCGATATATTCCCATTTGTGTTTGCCACTTCCCGATCCCGGCTTCAGGGCAACCTTTGATTTTATCAAGACTTTCCGGTTTTCCCCACCAAGGTATTCTGAAACTATCTTCTCATCATCGTTCGAAAACTCCTCTCTCAGCTTTTCCAATAAATCCGTGGGGATCGGAAATTTTATTTTCAGTCCCGATTTTTGGAGCTGGGTTCCGGATGTGGCAGGCTTGGTATCTTGGGTTACAAATCTCGCCATGGCCATTGCCTTGCGATGTTGCACATATGCATAATCATCCCCTTCATAATCAATATGCATTACGGACCCGGAAGGCATGGTGATCCGGTTAAGAGACCAAGTTCCCATTCTTTGGTCATACAGTTCTTTGGACTCTTTTTCTTGCTGGTCTACATAAGGGAAGAATTGGTATTTTTCCGTCTTGGACGAAGATCCGCCCGAAGTATACCTCTTAAGATTTCCCCACCGGTCGGAGCTCGCGTGTTTATATGGCTCTTCAGGGTTTTGATAATCGAACCGATAAGGGTTCAGTTTCCCTTTTTTGCTATTTCCAAAAGAAAACGACAGTGATTTCAATGTCAATTTTTTCTGTCCGGGAGCCACAGAATTTGGCGTGTTAGGGCACAGCGCGTAATCGTGTTCAAAATGAACTTTTTTTAACGGAACATCACTGCCCTTTACCGAAAGGGTAGCGCTTTTGAGCCGATATGACTTATCGCGGTCGATATCACTTCCCCTGGCGTCCTTACGTTCCTCCAAAACAAAATTAGCAGCATGTGTTCTGGTCTGGGCTTCGGCAAGATGCCAGATTTCTTTGGTTCCCTGTATATAATGAGCCTTGTCGTCGTTCTCGTCTGACAAGAGTCCTAACTGTTTGCTGGCTTTCCCCCCGTAGGGTGTTTCCCATGAAAAAGATTGCGCTGTTTGCCTGTAAGAAAAACTAACCCAGTAGCCAAGGTCATCTTCGGTAGGGCCATCTTCGGTAATATCCGTGTAACCAGGTCCTATAACCGCCGTAAGGTGGAAGGCATAGGGAAAAGCCGGGGTATCTTTTCTATTGAGGTACCCAGTACCGTCGTTATGTGAGGGGGTATCTCCATTCTTTGAAGGAGTGACAGTCCCGTCCTCTGACACTGCGTCCGTATTGCTGAAAACAAACTCACTCTGCGTAAGATTGTACGCTGGCAAGGCATACACATACTTTGTCCCGTTTGTTGCGGTAGCCACAAAACCGGCAATATGGTTTGGCTTGGAGGCGTGTTTACGGCGATAGACGTATTTTTTGCCATCCGCACCCGTTTCCCAAACCTTGAAAAAGCCCAAAACCTCTTTGTTCTCTACGTCTAACAGGTCTTTGTTGGTAAACGTTTGGACGGTTTGTATCCTAATATCTCTGGAAAGCCCCGGCAAGGCAGATCCTCGGGAAGAGGAGTTTAACTTACTGGCTTTTACGGGTTTTTCTTCTTTTATCTTTGCCCAAAAACCATAATCCGAAACGGTATGTTCACCGTGTGATTTCATATAATAGGGCTCGAAATCACTGTTTGGTTGCTCCTTTCTAAAGGAAAGTTGGTCCTTTTTTTCCTGTTTCCCCCAAGTCCATTTCTGACTTATCGATTCGCCTAGAGGGACGGAAAGGTTAAGGCCACCGTGCCACCCGGCTCCCGTACCTATCTCCACTCCAACATTCCCTCCCGTAGCCTTAGATATCGATTTAGGGTCACCGACAGTTCCGATATCTGATCTAAACGGTCTGAATGAACCGGATATACCTTGTCCGGACACTGAATAAATATCTGGCGTAAGATAAGATACCGCTAGATTCTTAGAGTCCTCAGTGATCATTCCGTCTTTTTCCCTGGTAAAATCAAGACTGGCCTCTGAGTTGTCCGGGGCATTGTGCAAATTCATATAACCGTAAGCCGGAACTTTTTCGACACTTGTGCTTCTCGGTGTTTCAGTGTTGAATATTCCTTCAATCCCTACACTTGAGAAAAGGCCGGAACTTGCAAGACCAATTTTTGCCGCAATAGAGATCGATTTGTTTGTCATAGGGACACCTACGGGCGGAACAGCCGTATTTGTGGCGAAATTTAGAGATGACCCAAGTCGGGCGGTGACATTGGTGTTTTTATCAGATCCCTTTTTGGTATATTTGCTTTGGCGAGAGACACTATATCCGACAGAATGATTCTGCAATCCCATAAGGGAATTGTAGGAAGCTCCATAAGTGAGGTTCGCCATCATTTTGGAACCCGTTAAACCAACGCTAAGGTTAGGTTGTACACTAACGCTTCCATTCATATTAAGCGAAAGTCCCAAGCCTGGCTTGATCCCAATCAGTCCGTTACCAAGGGTCAAGTTCGTCCCCCCACTGAGATCCAAACTTCCTCCCATTCCTCGATAGCTGTTGTAGTAAACGGACAGGCCCAAACTCTTAATAGGACTTTTTTTAAGAAGTTTTATTTTTTCTCCATCGAATCCTAAAATTTCTGTTCCCGCCGTGAGTTTCCCTGTTACAGTATAGTTGGGTTTCATATCGGTTTGGATTCCGAACTGGTCATACCTTCCGTCAAATTCATCAGGAACTCCGCGTACTGTACGGGTTATGGTGCCAGGGTTAAGGTTCCACCCCAACCCAACCCAAGAGGCTTCTTGGTCCATGCCGATGCCCGCGGAATATGAAAGGTTAAAAGGATACCCGCCATCTGGCCCGGGAAGTTCGAACAAGGGAATGTTGTAGGAAAAGTCGCCCGTAAACAGATTGACCATGTCGTTGGTTCCGTATGGCTGAAACGCCTGAACTTCCGGCTGAGAAGGCCCGGAGGTCAAAGCCCAAGCAGTCATGGGGGCAACTTGCTGGAGGGTGATATTCAGGGCCATAAAAGCGGCCAAAGCCCTAAAAAATTTACTCTTCCGCATCTTATATCAAGTTCGTGTGAAATTTAAAATGAAAATCCGTGACGCTGTCATGGAGTATTAAAAATTAATCTGGGGTAACGGGATATCTTTAATCTCGAACACCGCAGAATCCGAGGGAAATAATTTTCCCTTGACTATGATAGAGGCTCCTACCCTGAGAGAGTCGGGCAAATCAAACCCGAGATTAAATGCTTTATCAGCCCCTACATTATGGTGCATCCCCTCAAAGTGGAACGCTTGGCATGTAACCAGACTGTCTGAAGCCGTTTTCATGTAGATGTCATTCTGCATATGGTAGGAGAGGTAGTACATCATCTGTTGGTAAGCGTTGTCACCCATGGCTTTCCGGTCAAGAAACCCTTTCCCTAAATGCCTAATCCCTAATCTAAAATGCTGAAATCCGGACATTTCAGACACCATGGTGTTGAATTTTCCCTTGTCCATTTCCACGCCTTCCCGTTCTAAGACCAATAAGGAAGCAGGACGCCAACGAAGATTCAGTTCAAAGTTTCCCGTTTTCTTTTTTTGAACAAGGGGGCTATCCGGTGTGGAGCACCATTTTACATATTCTTCGGGAGACAAAGAGCCGTCACAAGCGGTAACCGTCGTGACAAACAGCATTAAAATCCAAATTTTTATATTACCCATCGTCGTGTTTTCGGGACTCATATTCAAGTTGCCTTCGTCTTCAAACATATTTTCACAAAGGCATACGCTGTATTCGGTCGAAATAAATGGCGCCTCGGTTATGGAAATTCTTTTTTTCCTCTCCCCGTCTTGCCTTTTTCGTTCTGTTCCAACAAATAAAATTCGATACGGGAATCGGCAGGCTTTTCGCCATCACAATCCACATAAACAACTTTCATCCCTTCTCTCCCACAATAATCCTTTGCTGTCAGAATCACATAATACCCGACAGGCCTATTCGCCTGCAACACACTGGACTGGTCAGGTGCCTCAAGTATTTCAGAAGCCTTAAGAGGGATCGATTCAATTTCGGCATTCAAAGTTTCGGCAACTCTCCATGAAACTTTATAGGGAGGTTTCCCCCCTTTCACGGTACCCGTAAACCGCAGCAAGGACGCCTGTGGGGTTTCACAATAAAGCTCGAGAACCTCAGTGGAGATCTCGGGTTGTATCTCTTCTATATCCGAAAGGCTAAATAACAGCGCCGTACGGGCGAGCCCATCGATACTGATTCTATAAAGTTTATCGGATTCCCATTTGTGCTGACATTCAGTAAGGTTGACTAAATAGCGGTTTACGCCCGGCTTCTTTATCATTGCCAGCCGGGTGAGGATTTCGGCAGATCCCGCCTCTTGAATATTTATATACAATATCCCGGGGTTATCGCTTTTTTCCTTGTATTCCAACCCTAGCGCCTCGCGGTCGGCTCCCTTGATCTGTACAGGCTGCCGTCCTGTAAGAGGAGCGTAGCCATAGTCCTCGGGGCTACGGGATCCATCTTGCCTTATAATTCGACAAGTGCGAGTACGAGTTGTTTCCGATTCCTTATAAGTCCCGTCAGCAAAGTGCGCACGAACCCTCCAATACAAAGGACTATCTTCCTTAAGGTTATCCAGCAGTGCTTTGGTGACGTTTCCGTCCGAAGCCTGACTTTTGGCCAATGAGGAAGAGTAACCGTATCGTACCGTATATCCTATCGCTTCCGGTACAGTGGCCCAGACTAGGTTCGCCTTGTGCTTGCCGTTGGATACGCTTGTTTCTGCTCGGGCAAAAAGGTGAATTCCGTTCTTTTGGGCCATCACTTGGCCCGCCAGCAAAATAAATAAGAATAAGAACCGTATTCGTTTTGTCATCTTGTACGGGTTTTACAAAGCGAAAAAGATTAATCGTTACCCGGGGGTATACGTCACTTTGATATTTCTCAAATCATTTCTCCGAAAGCCAAATAGGCCGGGAGTATTATAGTTTGAATCCGAATCGCAATTGCCATGGGGATTCGCCCGGGTCCCGCCTATTCCATTGGGCTACCCGATACATAAGTGTCGCCAGAATGGCGGATTTAGATTGTCGGGAAATGCCAAAAACAGCACCCGCGCCAATATATGCTCGGTGTTCCCACTTTTTGTTACCCTTGTCGGCTTTGTCTCCCCACTTAAGAACCATAGAAGGCGCGCTGGACTGTAGTTCCGCTTGCGTAAAGAAACGTTCGCCCGGCAACTCATGCCTAAGGAAAGTTCTCAGGGCAGTCGACATTTTGACAGAGGCGAGGCTGTCTCCCGAATATCGGAAATGGGCACCGATCCCTCCCGCGGTTCTTCGGCTAAACTGCCAACCCAAAGCGGGGGAAATATCCAAACTGAGATAATCCCTGTATCCAACGCCCACCAATCCGTCGAAAAATAGATTCTTGGGCCACCACTTTTTCTTGTC
>NZ_AP025322.1 GCF_036492835.1 Fulvitalea axinellae
TGATGTGGAAACCGGATAACCACCAATAAAAACTCTTTCTATATCAGGTCTTTTTTCATAAACGAATGAGATAAAACGATTTGCTTGGACATTATGAGCGCTATTGGAGGTATATGATATCTTGACAGGGTAGGTATTGTTATCGTTAAGTCCATTACCGCCCAATGGGTCAGGAGAATACTCTATTTCCATTTGGTTGCCATTTAGGTCGGTAACTCTACTCAAATGCCAGACCCTAACACTTGAATCGGATTCACTTGCCACCGACCGGCTGTTATGGTCCCCGCCAAACTCATACAGATCTCCTCTTTTGTTTAACATCGTAAAGGACTTTGGCCCAGTTCCTTGCGAGCCAATGGATGTGAACTTATCCCACGTATCTCTTTCAGATCTATATATCGTACTTTTGGCGCCATATTCTCCTTGTATGTTGATCAACCTATGCCCTGCGAAAGAAAACCTATCGTTTTTATTATACTCCACAGAACCACTTACGCCGTCAACGGCGATGATGCGTCCTGATCTTGAGATAGAAGGAAGGCCCGTAATACTCCACCCAACACCAAAAATTCCGTTTCCCTGCTGACTATCATAAACCAGTTCTAAAGCAGGCGCCAGCCTGTTTGTACCCGGAGGTACCAATATTGGAACCGAATATCGTGTTCCTCCATTTTGATCAATTTTAAACCTTTCATTGAGATCACCAGGTGAAGTAACCGTATCCTGTTGCGCAAATACGATGGAAAAAGATAACAAAGACAAGATTACAAGGGCTAATGGTTTCATCTTGCAGAGCATTATTGAACAATAAATTAATTGATATTTAATAATATACGAGGGCTATCAGGGGCGGTATGAATACGTCGCCAAGGGCTTATTTTCTTTCCCCATAATTCTTTTCAAGTCTCTAGGAGTATTTGTCATAATACCTCCAGCCCCATCTTTGAGATAAGCTTTCATCGATTTACTTTTCTCAAGAGTCCACACAATACTGAAGACCCCATCTTTATTGGCCTGTTTTATCTGAGTGTGGTAGGACCCTGGAGCCAAAGCGCTTATACCAGTAGAGTATATAATATTAGAGGATCCAATGCTTCTCAACGCGCTCATAGTCTTGTCATAGTTTTTTCCTTCGCCGTCTATGGTAAAATAATATTGATCACGATACTTAGATGTTTTCGCTTGCATATAAGCTTCTTTCAAATATTCGAGATGCTTCACTTTAGGAGCAGCTATAAGCACTACACCACGATACCCTACATCTAGCAAGTTATTTTCCAACAGATTAAATACGGAATCGCCTAATTGGCGTAACATCCTTTTGTCTGAAATGTATTCAACCTTACTATCGATATAGACCAAAGCAATTTGGCTACTATATTGAGACGCTATTTCATTAAGTTGCTTTTTTGCATTTACCCTTGCGTTACACATTCCGCTCAGTTTGCATATATTATCTTTTGATAATAATGCCTTGACCCGGCCAGTACAATCGCAGGGGGAACCGTGATAGAAGTAATAATCGGTCAGGCTCCCGCCTTTAAATTGAAGATCCATCTCCACACTATTCGCTCCGAACTTAACAGCAAAGTCCAGGGCCTTTCTGTTGTTGACCATGTGGCAGATATCATAATATTGCCGTTGGGAATAAGCAGGCCTTATACAGAACAACATGAATACGAAAAACATTATTCTGACCATGATTCGTGTTTTTTATTCTTTGGATTCATCCCCCCTTGGGGGGCACTCAGACTACTCCGGTGATATCGGAGGCCTTCTAGAAATTAACTTAAAAACCGATTATACTGGTTCTACAAGAACGTAGGGTAGTATATAGGAAAATGACGGGATTTTATTTGAGACGAGCATATTCCCAACCATACCTATCTTGGCTTCAAGATCATTTTGAGAATCGCTTTGATTTTTTCACCATCTCTTCAGCAATATTTATTTCCTGAAGGTGCTTTTTCATCTGATCTGGAACATGCATATCCATAATTAAGTTACAGGAAGGGCAGGTAACCTTCTCTTGCGACAGCAAGGACTGCATCGTAAATTTGATCAGGAATTGACATCTTGGACACTTTAGCCCTGTTTCATTATTTTGCATAGTCATAAGGTTAAGGCATACACCTATTTCGGTCAATAGTAATATTTATAGGTATTAACTAGAGAGAAGAGTAACCGGTGTTCCACTTTAGTCATTATTGGGCCTGTTATCCCTTTTCTTTAATTGAGGCATGTTATTAAGCATCGACAAAATGTTTATAAGCCCTCCGGGCATATCAGATTGAACCATCTTGAGGGTGACTTTCATATTGGATTTCATTGACTCTTGAAGTCCGTTGCCTTCTGGTGCTAAAGCGCCTTGGACTTTACAAATAGGCAGTGAGGGCTTTTTATCAGGATTGAGAAACGAGAATTCGTCATTATTTGCCGGTGTATTATTATCATCGTAAAACGTAAAGAGCTTCACATTCATGTCAAAATCGGCATCCTTGATCTGTAGTAAGGGCAACTGTATCAGGGAGAGCACAGGAATGGTAACCGTTGCGATATGGCCGTCATCATCCGGATAATCGAATGACACAACCTTTAGATCTCCCAGTTCACCGTCTTTTTGAACATCGTTGAATCCAAATTCAAGAATAAACTGGCTAATACTTTGGCATAGTTGTATATCCGCCTCAATCACAGCCTCCATCGGAGCTTTAAACAGATTTTTGAGGTTTGTGGTAGCGTTGGACCCTATTACACTTAGAGACATAGTAATAAGTATTATACAGGCATGCTTCCGGAATGGAAGAAAGCCAAATTAATTACGAATAAAACGAGAGGGTAGCGGGCGTATAAGCTATATGATAAACGATCAAAGACTAGGCTACTGGGATATCACTTTCGTGATATTTTTCATATCGAGTTTGATTTTCGCTTTTTGTACATGCTCAGGAAATTCTTTGAGTACATCCGCCTCAACACTAATGGGCATACTGGGTTGTACCGTAACCTGCGCTTTATCGTAAGCATTTTGAAGCACATCACCATTAGTTTTTATCAAAGTCTTCATCTGAAGTCTCAACCCTTTAGTGATTTCTACTCCCTGAGATACGGCCTGTATTTCCGGATGTCCGGATATTATGGTGTCAACTTGACTGAATATCGTATCCGCTACTATATTGCTAAGGTTTTCAATGTTTGTGGAAGACGATAATTCTCCTTTTAGGCTCAACCTTATCGCTTCTGTAAGTTGTGGTATTCCTGTTCCAGAGAGCATCGATTTTCTAATTCGTCTCCAATTTTCCGAATCGGAATCAGTATCAATCTGATTGACTATATACCGAACCGAACGCTCAATTACCGAAGTCAGTGTTTCTTGTATATCGTTCCAGAATATACTGAATACAAACTTCGATGTTTCAATATTTTGACCTTTGACAAACACATAACTGAGTTCCAAATTTACTTCGGATATTTCGGCGTAAGGTGTAGGGAACAAATTATTACTTTGTTCCTGAAGACCTTCGTAGGACAGGCGGTAGGCTTCATCTTGGGCGATTGACAAGTCGCTCAAAAGGTTATATACAACATCTTTTAGGGTCATGGTAAGAGAAGGAAAATTACTGGCTATAAATGATAAGAAAGAAGGCCGGTACTGGAACCGAAGAGACGGGATCGCCAAAACGGCAAATCCCATCAAAACTGTTTCCAATTATTCGAAGATGACGGCTAATTGCCCTGCATCATCGTCTGGAAGACCATCGTAAGAAACCGAGAACATTTCATTTCCGAGAGTAGGGTTAGAGCCACCCGAAGGTGTTGCCTTACCGGAAAGTTTTACTGTGGCAAGTCCATCCTTGTTCGTCGGTGCCGAAGTAAAATCTGCTTTATCCCATGTCAAACCACTCAGAGGGGTTGCTGGCGGTGTAAATTTCACTTCTTTACCGGGTACAACCAAGCCTTCGGAGTCTTTGACCTGAACACTAATGTCAATCTCAAAAGCTCGTGGGTCTGTATCGCTGGACCCCTTAGTCAAAGCGTCCACATCGATTACCGGATTTGTAGGATTAAACAGAAAGCTACCCTTCGGATCGGCATCGGTAATACTCGATTGTAGGATATTCAATACCGTAGCCAAGCCAGCGGGCATATCCGATTGACCAGCGTGAACATGCACATCCATAGTGTATTCAACTGAATACTTGGACTTTTCAGATGCTTTAGAGTCCTTCTTACTGGAGTAGTTTGCATTGAACTTCGCAGTAACACTAAATGGTCCCCATCCGATTTTGGCCTTTGCGCTCCCTCCTGCGGAAATATCTTCCGAAGAAGAGGTGCTCGATACACTGGAAGACGCCGCGGATATATTCGCTTTGAAGTCGATAGAAACTTCATCAATAGCGATGTATGGAATCGGAACGATCGTCAACAAGGGGACGATAAGCTTAGAAACTTTTCCTCCTTTGTTGTAATAGAAAGAAACGTTAACCGCCGATTTCTCCTTGGTTGCGGGGTCCTGATTAAGACCTACTTGCTGGATGAACTCCCAACTAGTCTTCGCAGCCTGCGCTTGAGCTTGGATGGCCGCGTCAAGCGGTCCCCCAATCAGGCTTGAGAATGGGATCGCCTGTAGGGCGTTGGTCGCCACTGTCGAAGGCGTTGTGTCAATAGCCATTCTTTTTAATGGTTAAAGGTTTTTAGTTATTGTACTTTGGCAAAAAACCTATTGCAAGAGAGGCCAAATACATATCCTAGTCTTTCTTAAGCTTAAGAATTCGGTCCTTTCAGGTTGGGTACAATACTCCTTCACAATACAGCTTACGGGCTTGTCCCAATCACATTATATCACTTAACGTTAAGACTAAATAAAAAGCCAGAAATACGGATACTCCGTTTAGCCTGACATAAGCTTAGGATATTGTTTGCCATAACCGGAACGGTACCTTTTCCGATTTTTTTATAGCTAGGGGGAACACCTACGAAAACGAAGAGATAAAGGCGTTCCTTCATGTTCAATTATTTACCCCCACATCTTCCTCGCTTGGTCACCCATTTCTTGAGGCTGGATAGTCATTGAATATAAGCCCTGACCCAAAGCATACCTACCAGCGGCTACTATCCATTTAGTAGCAGGGACCTCCACTGTTAGACCGGTGCGGATTTTATAGTTTCCTACCGTTCCCATGTTATCCTTGACTTCCTCTACTATGGCGTCAGCGCTATTAAAGTCCTCTAGGTCCTCCATGTTGTCTCTCACGATCAAGAAGGCATCTCCACCAGCTGAATTATTCTCTACACTTGGCATTTTTAGAAACTTTAAATGGTTTTACGTTATTCAAAAGCGATTTTCGCCTGTAATCTTTTATTGTGATTTGAGAGTTAAACAATACGAACCGGTGATTGTGTGTTCTGAAAATACCTATCTCAAAAAACAGGTATTTGTACGCAATATATACCCTAGACATTCAAGGCGGCGGGCATAGAATCAGTACAAGGAATTAAATTCCATATACTCTATTTGTTTCCGATGTTCCTTATGAGGCACTACGATATCCATAGATGAAAAAACAGCAACACAGAAACGTAATATGCTGTATTTAAGATTATTACCCACCACTCCGTATTCTTTCCGGAATATCAGCTAGGGAAAGGAATAGGGGATCAGTTTATATGCGAAATTCGATTATCCGATGGAATCAAACATAAGATATAAATTGGCCGTAGATGTAGAGATCAATTTTTCCACATGGATACTTAAGGCTTAAATAGGGCTAGATAAATCATGATCATCGACAAGCTTGTGGCGGAACGCATACAGTACAAGCCCCACTACATTTTTGGAACCAGTCTTTCTCAATAGTGTCTTTTTATGGCCTTCGACGGTACGGGGAGAGATAAAAAGAGCTTCCCCTATTTCTTTGGATGTCTTTTGCTTACAAATGAGCGTAAGTATTTCACTTTCCCTATCGGAAAGTTTTTCGGAGGCCGAGAATACCGGTTTAGGGGTTTTTGAGGACAGCTGTTTTCTAACGATATCCATTTGTTCGGGCAGGAAATAAAATCCCTTTTCGTGGACACTTACGATCACTTCGAGTAATTTGGTCGGAGATATTCCCTTCGGTATAAACGCCAGGGCTCCGCTTTTGACCATAAAACCCGTAAAAGCGTCCTGATAATGGGAAGACATGACTATAGTCCGAATATGGGGGTAAGCCTCTTTGATGAACGCGCAGGTATCGGCGCCGTTTTCGCCTTTCATCTTCAGGTCAAGTATTATGACGTCTGGGTGAGGTGCGTTTTCTTTCAGCCTCTCCAGAAGCCGGACTCCACTTTCCGCGGTGAAAGCCACAGAGATCCCTTCTTTCGCATCCAGAAATTCCTTAAGCAACGAGACGATCAGCGCGTCGTCGTCGACGATAGCTAGACTTATGGCTTTATTGTTCATCGATCATTCTATTTTTTCGGAAGAGGAAAATATTGGCGGTTCCCACCCCTTTCTTGGACTTTATCTTATATTTCCCTTCGAGACACTGTACCCTTGTCTCAATATTCCGAAGGCCTATCCCTTTTTTTTCAGCCAACATATCATATCCTTTACCGTTATCTTTGAATATAAGGACCGTACCGGATCCGGTATGCCTTAACCGAACATCAATTTCCGAGGCGTCGGCGTGCTTCCCAGCATTTGTCGCCAATTCCTGAATGATCCTGATTATCTGTACTTTAAAATCGTTACTGATACGGTCGCCTTCCGTTCGGATATCCGAACGCAACAGCACTGACATCCTGGCTTTCCAGGGACTTATCTGTCTTTCGACCAACTCTTCAATTGAAGTATATTCCAACATAGGCGGACAAAGGTCATGAGATATGCCGCGCGCGATATCGATGCTTTGGTCGATAAGGTTTTCCGGAACGGGATTTTCCGGCCGTAATTCGGCATACAGCTTTATGGCCGTGAGTTTGCCTATCAGGTTATCATGAAGTTCGGCGGCAATCCGTTCTCTCTCATCCTCTTGGGTCCGGACCACGGCCTCCAACAAGTTTTTCTGTTGCCTGGCTTTGTTTTCCGCTATGGTTATCCTGTTTTCGGCCAGTTTCCTAAAATGAATTTTAGTCATTAAGGCTATGGTGGCCACCAAGGCACAGCCAAACAATATGGCTATAGAAATCCATATCGCGAGCGTTTGCGGTTTCTGCCATTGCTGTAGATATACGATGTGATATAGGCGTAAAACATTGACATAAAGGCTATACGCAAAAGCCATAAGTATAAGGTTAGGTTTGAGTCTACATTGATCAGAAAATTAAATGGGAGCAGGAGAATCATCTCCAAGGAGAAGAAAGTGATGGAAGCCAAAATGAGTGAGATATGCCTTCTAGGGTACGCTTCATCCGACTTCATGAGTTTAAGGAGAAGGGCTATGCCCATAGTCACTATGATCAGAGCGCAGAGCGATTTGGAATAAGGTTGCAGACTTTCATAATCGGACATGTCAAGGTAGTATGTCTCGGCCAATACGTAAATTAACCCTACGAAAGTCATGAAAGCCGGGGCCCGTTTCCCCAAACCTAGGGAACGAAACACAAGGAAATAGACCGTCAAGTCCAACAAGCTAGAAAATGAGAAAGCGTAAAGGTTATTTTCCCGTAATATGACCATGGTACGGGAAGCCAAATCAATCAGGAGATTGAGGAAGAGATACGAATAAAGAATTCTCCCGATACCGTTCACCTTCTTTACGGACAGGCAGGCGATACCTATAACGCCTATGGCCAATATTGCGGGGACGATATAGGTGAGTACGTATAAATTCATGAACCGGAGGTATTTCCGAAACGGAGCACAAAGCCCGTTCCGGAATACTAGTCCTTATTTTACGCTACACAGTACAACGTATGGGAACTTAAAGGGGAGGCAATAAGGAGAAGCCTAGAGGTTTGAACGGAGGAACGGGGCCCGCAACGTCTTCATAAACTTTCTTGACATATTGCTCCGCCTCTTTTGACTTGGTTTCTTTCAGGGAAACGACCACCAGATCCGCTTGGAAGAATTTTCGTACATCCTTTGACTTACTGACCTCCTTTTTCTCTTTATAATCCCTTATCCCTTCCGATTCGGTGAGCACTTTTATCGTCTCAACAGTTTCCCTCTCTTTGGTTTCTTTTATCTGCCTAAACGCAAAGTAGCACTTGTGTATATCCAGATGATCGAAATCTTTGGCTGATACGCTATACGCTTGAATTACCCCGGGTTTCTCGCCCGCTTCAATTTCTCCCGGGCTCTTGATATTTTGATTAAGCCATTCCCTACGATTATGGATATTGTTCCAATCGGCTATTCTCTTATTCCCTTCCAATGGCGAGATTGTATTGCTGTCCGTGATATCGGGTTCTTCTGACGGGATAAGAAGCTCTTCTATATCGAGTTCTTGCAAAGGTATTTTCGTAATGTCCTTATTAGTGTCAGAAATGTCATCACTATATTTTGTGGCTATGATGTAGACGGTATTCTCGCCTTCGTCGTAACCCAAATAAAAATGGATACTGGAAGGTTTTTCCGGCCCCGCATGGTATTGGTAACTGAAACATGCCCCCATCTGGGAAAATACCGAATCCACTTTAGCGTAATTATTCCTAATATCATTCCACGCCCCCGTAAGTTTATGAGCTTCACTAGCGCTTATTACTGTGGCTTGTTCCTTCCGGGAGATCTTTTTTTTAGAACCCATAATTTGTAAATACTTTTAAGGTAGAGACTTATTTTAAAAGCTTCGTATTAATACAAATACAGGCAGGACCCGAGACAGTTTGCAGAAATCAGCGCAAACTCAATGGACAATTTTAAAACAATGGAGAAAGGCGCGCGTATTGTCAGTTTATCGGTAATGACTTGGAGTTATTGGGAAAGTGTTATATCCCTAGCGTATACTATTCAATCCGATGATAGAACGCAAAGTTATGGCTCATAGACAGTCCGTATGGGAAACAAAGCATGTACTGTCTCTGCGTTGATAATCTTTGGGTGACCATTCGAGTGCTCGAACAGGATGTGTTCAGTCCCTACATTTTCATTGTTTTGTTTATCGTTAGAGTTGATGATCTGTACATTACCATCCGCATGGGGAGACAGGACACACCCTTGTCTCTACGTTTTTTGTAGGGTCTTTAGACGTCTGCGATAAGTTTGAAGGTAGTTCCTTTTCAGTTTTTCGCTAAGGAAGGACCTGTTTATCAGGACTTCGGTTTTGTCGTACGGGGCGGACATCTGTTTTAGGGTTTTGGCCACGGCTTTGGGGCTTAGGTCGGCTATATCGGCCAGTTTCAGGAGTTTAATCCGCAAGGAGCCTCCGGGATCTTTGGGCAACAGGCCTTGGTCGAGGGCGAGGTCTTTGTCGTCGACGTGGATGCGGGTGTTCAGCAGGTCGTAGGCCGGGCTGAGTGCGTAGTCGCCGTCGGGAGTTTCGAGCAGGGAGAAGTTCTTGAGGTGGGCGTCACCGTTTGAGAACAGGTAGTTGAAGACGATGATCCGGAAGAGCTTAAGGGCTTCGACGGGATAGGCGGCCACTTTGCCTCGCATGGCCTGAAATAGGTCGGCATAGGAGCCGGTGTATTTGAAGTCGGCGCCGTGGCTCCGCTTGGTTTTGGCCAGAAGCGAGGCGAAGTCTTCCTGGGCGTATTTGAAGTTTCCAGGCCCAAGGTCGAAGCGTTTGACGAGGTAGGCGGGTGTTCCGTCGCCGAAGAAGATCATGGCGCTGTGGGCGGTGTCTATCTTGTAAACCTGCTCGGCGATCTGCATGGTCAAGTGCTCGTTGGCCGGCAAGTGTTCCTCGTTTTTGGTAAGGCCGGCAATTTTTTGGGGCGCGGGCTTGAGGATGTGCGTTCCCTGTTCGTCGGGAGTGGCGAGGCGCATGCCGTGGCCGTCTCGGATAAGGGAGAATTTGCCCTGTACGCCGGAGAGCGATACGCTTTGCCTGTTAAGCAGGAACTGGCGGTCCACGCCGTCGGCGGCGAAGGGCGAGGGGTAAGGGAGCAGATGGCTGACTTTGGTTCCGCCGAAGAGTTTTTTGAGGCCCGCACGACTGTAGGTGCCGTGTCCGGGCAGGAGAGTGGCGGGGCAATTCTTGATTTCTATCATCGGTCAGGGTTTTGGATTACGCAGACGGCGCCAATGGTGTCGTGGTGGGCTACGGCCAGCAGGAGGGCGAAATCGTCGTTCTCGTCGATGCGCAGGGAACGGCATACGGCGGTTTTGTTTTCGCCTTCGGGGAGCATATTGAAGAAGAAGGGAAAAAGGTGCGGAGACTCGTAGGCTTCGGGCCTTTTGGGCAGGGTAAGGCTTACGGGCGGGGCTTCGGGATCGCGGAGCCAGTCGGGCAGATAGCGGAACTCGAAGGCGCCGTCGTCGCGCCGGAGCAGGGTGCCGGCGGGTGTTCCCCTGAATGTTACGGTGGCTGAGACCATTTTGGTAAAGAGTAAAGGGTAGACTGTTTGGGTATCCGGGGCTTATAGGGTCGGGCTCTTTATCTGGAGAACGATTTCCAGACCCAGAGCGTCGGCCAGGCTTCGGAGGGTGTCCAGCGTGGGGTTGCCTTCTCCTTTTTCCAGTGTTTTGATGGTTTTGAGGTTTACGCCGGAGATGTCGGACAGGGTTTCCTGCGTGATGCCCAGTGTTTTTCGTCGGTGCCGGATTATTTCGGTCATGCGATCAGTGTTTTTGGTGATTGGGTTAAAGTGTATTATAGTTGCTATTTTTACGTAAAAGTAAGGAATTGGGTTGGTTGGGGCAAGATTATAGGTATTATAGTTGCTGTTTTTGTGGGTTTTCCAGCCCGGTGAGTTATTGTCTGTCGGGCCGAGGGCCTTTTTGGGTACGGTAATCTGGGTGTTACCATTCGCGTGTGAGACAGGGCATGCCCGTGTCTCTACGGTTTTTTTGGGGTGTTTAGGGATTTGACGGATACGGGTTTTGGCTCCGGAAATCGGAGGAGTTTTGGCCGTAGGGGATGATATTGCACATGCCTTGCAGGCGGGAAAGACCTTTTTCGCCGTAGCGTTGGGCGAGTTGTTCGGGATTCAGATTGGTGGTGAAGTGGGTTTTTGCCAAACCTTTTGTCGATAGGCTGTAGCGGGTCTGCAGGATCTGTTCCATGGGGCTTATTTTGCTACCGTAATGGTTGACGTCGATCTCGGCGCCGAGGTCGTCGAACAAGACGCTGGCGGGTTGGGCGTGGGCGCCGATGCCGAAGCGGAGGAAATCGTCCATGTCGCCGTTGAACATGCGCAGGGCCATGTCGGGGCAGGATACGTGGCGGAAGGGACGCAGGCGGGCGTTCATGAAAATTCTCATGAGCGTGGACTTGCCTCTGCCGGGCGGTCCGTAGAGGAGTATCCCTTTGGAGAGGTTGCCCCGGAAGGCGGGGTCGTTGCGGAAATAGGCCATCAGGTCCTCCGCGACGGGGAGGGTGTCTCCGGAGAAATTGAGGGAGAAGGTTTCGGCCGACATGGCTTCGATCAACCGCAAGCGGGCCTTGGAGGACGGGATCTCGGGCTCGTCGGAATGAAACAGGGAGGCTTTACTCTCTTTTACCAGTTCGGAGATGTGTTCCATATTTTGGGGTTCGGACGGGGGCGGTCCCCGCGTTCGGCGTTATGGATGAAAGGTGGACGGGACCGTCCGCGATATTTGGAGAGGGGCCTTGTGTGACCTTTCGCGTGTGAGACGGGACATGCCCGTGTCTCTACGTTTATCGGCGCCGGTCCGGTCAGCGGAAGCGGGAGTTGTTTTTGGCCCTTTGGGCGTTCTTCCTTTTTCCGACCCGGATAAATGCGTCCAGGCTTATGATGTTTTTCCTTTCCCTTCGGATGTACCGGTTGAGCCATTCGGTCGTCTTTACGGGGTCGCTTTGGGTGTCGCGGTTCAGGGACAGGGCTTCGGCCACTTCGGCTACGGTCACCTCCCTGAGGGGTTGTCCGTTGAGGTCGAGGGCCGGGAGCGGGTCCTGCGGATTGGGCGTTTTTTTGCTTTCGTCCCTGGCCGGGGCTTGGGTTTCCGGCCGCCGGAAACCCGGATCGTTGAGGATGAAAGGGCTCTCGCCCCCGTCTTCTGGCTTGGGGGGCTTTTTCTTGCGGGGCTCGCGGTTCAGGATCGGGAGCCTCCCTTCCGAGAGGAGCTCCGGATACAGGTCCTTGAGGAATACCTCCAGGTTTTTGATCGGCTGTTTGTGCCGCCTGATCCAGTCGCGGGCGTAGCCGCCCATGGTTTTCTCGCAAAGGTTGGGGTATCCGATGTTGTCGAGCGCTTCGCGGACCTGTTGCGGGACGGGGATATAGGCCCTCAGGTAGGGCGTGAGCCCGTATTCGTCGGTCTTTTCCTTTTCCTCTTTCGACAGCCCCAGAAACTTTTGGAGCATGCTTCCGGGCTCTGCTTTCCCGGCCTTTCCGGTTTGCGGTACGGGCGGTGTTTTTGGCGTTACCGGTTTCGGGGCTTCCGCCGGTTTTACGGATCCGCAGGCCTCCGCCGAAACATTCGCCGTTTGGGCGGAAACGGTTTTTTCCGTAAAGGCCGTCCCCTGTCCGGTTTTGCGGGACACTCCGGTGATGGACAGGACATTTATTCCGGCGAAGACCTTTTCGGCGATCAGTACGCCCTCGTTTTTGAGGGCGGTTACGGCTTTGCGGACGGTATCGTAGTTGGCGCCGAGCATCGAGGCGTATTCCTTCCTGGACCTTTCGATTCCGTGGAGCAGGCACTCCAGGATCCTTTTGGCGGAGGCCTTGAGATCTTCGGAAAGGAGAAGGTCGAGTATCATCGCTTTGTCGCTGTCTTCTAACGCGGAAACGGGGGTCATGTCAGTTTGTTTGTTTTGGTTCTGTTCTTTGGGTCGGTGACCGGAATCGGTCTTGAGTGAAGTAAAAGTATATAATTTTTAAAATTACTATTCATATTTAAAGTATGAATATTTTTATTTTATAGGTAAAGTACAATGTTTCTTGTGTTTTATGTGCCGTAAAAGCTCTTAAAGATGGTTTTATTTATATTGACACTCGGAATAAATCACTTACCCGTCTTCTTGATACTTAATATTAATATTTTGATCATATTTTTATTTTTTTAATGAAGTATATTTAAACCTAT
The DNA here is from genome assembly GCF_036492835.1 of Fulvitalea axinellae. Taxonomy (GTDB): domain Bacteria; phylum Bacteroidota; class Bacteroidia; order Cytophagales; family Cyclobacteriaceae; genus Fulvitalea; species Fulvitalea axinellae. Next base: position 13,136 of record NZ_AP025322.1, read on the forward strand.
GGTTAACAGTGATTTAACTAATGTTTACTTTAACGAAGTAATTTAAATTCGACTTTACGAATTATCTATTGTTATTATGTTTAATAATACTTTAAAGTTTTTATTTTATATTTTTTCAATGTAATGATTGCCGTAAGTGAAAATATTATAGGAAAAGGATAAAAAACGATAAGGATTTATTTTTTGGGATTGACAAGGGGTAGAGGGTGGTTTTGCGGTATTCCACTTTGAAAGAGAAAACGATCAGGATCGAAATTTTTTCTTGGGGGGAAATCCCCGATCTGATCGGATCAGATCTTTCCTTTAAGTTTTTATTTCTGATCTATTGATCTTGATCCAGATCAGGATCTGATCCGCGCGCGTATACGCACATGCGTGCACGCGCGGATCGGGGGCCGTTCACCTGACCACTTTTTCGAGTTTTTGGAGACCGATCCCGGAGTGTTCGGCGTACTCTTCGAGGGTTACGTATTGGTGGTCTCCTTTTCCGAGGGCCTTTCGGACTTCGCGGAGTTCCCGGCGGGCGCCGCTCGGCGATTTTCCGGTGACTATCTGAATGTCTTTGGGATAGATGACGATTCTTTTCATATCGTTTACTTCTCGCTTTTCCTTTTTGCGCTTCCCTTCCGGTTTTCGGAGTCCAAGTTCTGGCCCGGGGCGGACGCTTATCTTGAATTTTGTTGTGTTTTTTCGGGACAATCGGTACGGACGGGCGAAACGGTCCGTATGTCCGGCCGTGGGCGGAAAGGTGCCGGGGTTTGTGCGTAGTATACGGAAAGTCTACCGGTTTGGCTAGGTTCCTTAGTATTTTGGGAAGCATAACTAGGTTTATGTAAAATAAAAGGGATTTTCGTACGAAAACCAAGGCTGTTTACCGGATAAAGGGCTGTGGATAAGTGCCGGAACACTGGAGGAATACCCTTAGCACCGTGGGGAAAGGCCCTTATGTGAATTGTATAAAATCGAGATGTAAGAAAATGGAGGGTTATGGAGAAGGAGATTCTTGAGGCTTTGCGGGAATGGGTAGGCGTGGGCATGGCGCCGGTGGCGGGATTCTTTCTCAGGGAGCTGGTCTGGGATATCCGGAGGCTGACGGGGGAGCTTCACGGCATCCGCGGTTTGGTCGGACGAATAGAGGAGCGAATGGCGGCTTCAGAGCGTGAGCTCCGGGAGAGGGTCGGGGCGCTGGAGGATAAGAATTGAATTTGTTTTTTACTTGACAATCTAGGTTTGGCAGGTCGGAACCTGCCGGTATAGTTGGTTCCAAGCTTAGAAGCTTGAAACGGCCTCCATGAAAATGGTATTTGTTGCGGTGTTGGGCCGTGTTGTTGTATGTAAATTTTGTTGGTTTTATGGCTAGACAGAAGGGTATTATCAAGATTCAGGGTAAGATCGGCGGGATGTCGTTTTACCGTCAGAACGGGGAGTATTTGGTGCGCGAGGCCGGTGGCGTGAGCGCGGAGCGAATGCGGACGGATCCGGCGTTCGCCAGGACGCGGGAGAACCAGGCGGAGTTTGCCGAGGCGGGGCGTCAGGGTAAGCTGATCAGGACGGCGTTCCGGAATTCTTTGGCGGGGGCGCCTACGGGGTCCTCGGCGGCGAGGCTGACGCAACGGCTGATGAAGGTGTTGCAGGCGGACACTACTAACGGGCGCGGCGAGCGTACGGTGTCGGACGGGGATTTGGCTTTGATTACGGGATTTGAGTTTAACGGTAAGGCGGGGCTGGACTCGACTTTGTTTTCCGAGGTGTCGCTGGGGTTTGACGACACGGCGGAGGAGTTGACGGTTTCGGCTTCGGTCGTGCCGGTCACTGATGTGGTGGCACCTGCGGGGGCTACGCATTTCCGGGTGCGGTCGGCCGTGGCTTCGCTGGATTTTGGCGAGGGTAAGCTTAAGTCGGCGTTCGCGGTGAGTTCGGAATTCGGGATCAAGGAGGGGACGGCGCAGGCTGTTTCTCTTGTGACGGCTTATGACAAGTCGCTTTCGGCGCATACGTTGGCGCTTGTGGGAATTGAGTTTCTGCAAGAGGTTAACGGAATGATGTATCCTTTGCGCAACGGGGCGTTTAACGCGTTGCAGTTGAGGGAGTATCATTCGGCGGTTTAGCGCTACGCGCTAGTAAATCGCTTCGCTGGTAAAGCGTACAGAGTAAAGGGTATTATTCCGGAGGGTTTAAAAGTGGGAGGCAAGGCGTGCCCGTGATATTTGGAGCGGGGCCTTGTGTGACCATTCGCGTGTGAGACAGAGCATGCCACTGTCTGTACGTTGATCACTGTTGTGTGATCGTACGCATGGGGCAGGTGGGAACCTGCCGGTATGGGTAGTCACCGGGCAGGAGCCCGGCGACGGCGATCGATTTAATGCCAACGGTATCATTGGGACAGGACCATTCGCATGTGAGACAGGGCATGCCCGTGTCTGTACGTTTACCGGCCCTGTAGGCCGGGTTATTGTCTGTCGGGCCGATGGCCCTTGGACGTTGGAGCCCGGTGGCGGCGGTTTTGTATTCTTTGGAATTGGAATCTGTACTGAACGTGGTGTTGGTTTCGTTGGGGCCCGGGGCGGTTTTCGTCCCGGGTTATTTTTTGGGTTTGGCAGTGGTTTCGAGATAGGATGCTTAGCGGGTCCTGACGTGGGTCTTATTGCTGTGTTTTACAAAAAAATGGCACTAATATATATCTGTAAATCAGTTTTTTAACTGCCAAATTATCTGGTTCCGGAAAAGGATTTTATGCGGGTCGGGGATCGGGTTTTGATTGTTGTTTTTGGCAGGTTTTCGGGTAGGTATGTTTGTGTGTTACCGTTCGTGTGGGAGACAGGGCATGCCCGTGTCTCTACGGTTTTTGGTTTTTGATTTACGGTGAAAATCCGGTTTTGGGATGGTACCCTGAGCCGGATTTTTTGTTTTGTCATTGTTGGGAATTGATCAGATTTCGTGGATTTCCAAAAAGGTGTCCAGGTCCCAATCCTGTTGTTCACCGTGGCGTTTCAGGAGCCATTTTCCGTAGAATTTCAGAGCATCTTCCGAAGGGGTTCCGGCGCTCCATTCCTGCAGGAATTTCTTTTCGTAGACGTATCCGGATTCGAACTCTATATCGGACATGTACTCGAAGCGGTTGTCCTCGCTGTCGTGCGATTCGAGGACTTCTTGTTTACGACGCTCGTAGCGAGCGTGGAACTCGGCTTTTAGCTCTTCTGTCCTGCGGTTCTCGTCTTGGTGTTTCTTTCTTTCGGAATCGGACTTCTGTTTGGCTTCCCGGGCTTGGCGGTCGTCTTTCATGTCCTGCTCGTAGTACCCCTCCTTAAGGGCTTTGTAGAGGTATCCGGCTTTGCTCTCGATGTTTTCTTTGGCCTCGATGCGACGGACGTAGAAGGCTAATCTTTCGGCCCCGTAGCGCTCGGCCATTGCGGAAGCTTTTTTCTCGTTGAGCCATTCGGGCAGTTCCGAAGACTCGTCGGATACCTCATCCAGAACCTGGGCTTCGGTGTCGTTCAGCTCGAAGGCCGGTTCTCCGGGTTCGGGCGGGCTGACAAAGTGTTCGTTCGGGGATACCCTGAACACGACTTTGGAGAAGCGACGCCCCTCCTTTAGCAGTTCGTATTCGAGGGAGATGTCGGAGTGCCCGTTGATTTCGGAGCAAGCCGGGTCGAGGACGAAACGCTTGAGGTCCGCTATGCGCTGGTATTTGTCGTCGATACTGAGGATATGGCGCAGTTTGTCGATGTCGAATACGCGTTTCCAAGTTTTGGGGACGTACTGTATGCACAGCTCGTAAATTCGCAACGAGAACCTCGACTTGCGGAAGTTGTAAACGTTCTTGAGGAAGTAGGACGTGTAGTTCCGTTTGAGCGAAAGGAAAAACGGCTTCATCTCGGCGGAGAACCTTACCCGTATGAAGCCCTCGCCTTTGCGGCCCTCGGCCTTGGTGATAAACGCATAGCTTACCCACCGGTCATCTGTTTCGATATTGATAGCGCTTTTGGTGAGGCCCTCGGCGGCTTCCCTTACCCGCTGGTAACCGCCGCCAAGGCTTTCGGACTTTTTGCGTCCGAGGATAAGCCTGATCGGTATCTTGTATTCCTTGAACTCGTCGTCCTCGGGCTGTATGTGGGCACACATAAGGGTTATGATGCGCTGTTGCAACATGGAAAACCCTTCTTGGGCACTGATAACATCGTTTGACTTGGCGATGCGATAGTTTTTGAACTTTACGGGCAACATTGTAATTCCGATTCGGGTAAAGTCCGCAAGGTTTGAGAAAAAGGTAACGAAACGGCCCATTCACATGACAAAACAGCCATAAGTGATGCAGTTTTCCAATAGCCTTATGGACATTGGCGGACTAACGGGCCCAAAAGTTACTATTTACTCGTAATTAGCAGACAAGATCAACAAAAAGTTACCAATCGACGTCGTTAAGGCTAAAAGTTACCAATCACTCCACCTTTACGCAGGTATGGAGAGTATTTAGGGGGCAAAAAGTTCTTGAACGACGAACTTTGGTTGCCAGATTCGCTTTTGGCCTGTAGTCGTACGGGCTAATGCCGGAAATGAAGTTACTAATCTTTCAACCAATTACCAATCCTTCCACCTTCAAATTAAAACGGGTTACTAATCCTTCGCAAAAAGTAACTAATCACTCCACTTTAAGGGTACTAAATGACGTTGTTTCGTTACTAATCGACGACAGTTCGTTACTAATCGACGTTAGTTCGTTACTATTTACTCGCGGAAAAGTGGTCTAAAAAACTGAAATACAGCGAGTTGCAAAACCTCTAAACAATTATAAATAACTATAAATAACTACAAACTAGCGCGCATACGCGCGATAATGTCGTTGTTTTTATATATTTTTCATACCCAATCAAACGAATTTATTCAGTCAGGAGAACTCAAGGCATAACCAGCTATAATAACACCCATCGCCCCCCGTATTTTGGTTAGAGAGTCCCGTGAAGCCTTTTTAAGCGTCGCTATGGCCGCCGCGGTAACTGAAAGGTGTTTCCGGGTGTTTTGTGAAAAATACGCGGTTATATCGCGAATGTGAGTTTTTTGGGGTGTTGGGACTAATTTTGGGCGGAATGCGGTTGATAAGACCACGGGCAAAAATTTTTGCGGGACGAATAATCTGTAAAAAGAATGAAAGCTATGTCCCGAATAAGATTCACTTTGTTAGTAGCATTTTTGTTAACGGGGGTAAAGTGCTTCGGCCAAAAAAGTAAAGAGAAGTGTATTTCTGTATGGAATAGCCAGATGGCGAAGCCTGATAATCCGTTTACGATAGATTTAAGGACGGTTGACTTTTCGACATTCGCAGAAATAGATTCGGTCTGTTTTGAAAAAGTGGTTTCCGGAACGAGAATAGGTGTCAGCTACCCTTTTTCGAGATACGATTACAGGCTTTACAAGAGGTTAGACTCATCCGTATTTTTGGTGGGATTGGAAGGAGGAGCAGGCGGAGTGGAGAGGTATTGCGCATTGGTTGAAGCTGAAAAGAATTCCGTACGGATGGTAGCCAAATTAGCGGGAGATTGTTCATTCGAGTTTTTGGACCTGGCTAGGGTGGATATAAAGGGGCGAACGGTGAAAGTGAAAAAACTGAAACGCCGGATTGATTGCGACAGCGGGGAGCTTGTAGCCGAGGATTCTTTGGGTGGTTTTGAAGTTGTATTTTAGTTCAAAGGCGTGTAATCATAGGGACGAATTTCTTGTACTAGGCATTGGAATCGATTATTTGATTCTATAAAAGGATGTCTAAAATCAAATATTTATTTTACCATGAGGGGGTATTTATCCGAGGTTGATCAAGAAGCTATTAGAGGATTAATAGGGGGAAAACTTATTGAATGTATAGGCTTTAATTGGAATCCGGAAGATCTGGACTCGTTTGTGTATATCCATCTTATTTTTGATTTGGGTGACCTTGTGCTGGAGCCCGGTAGTCTTGCTGAAGATGTATCGATGATCTCGGTTGAGGATTTTAATTCTGATGTTTTAGAGAAAGGATACTCCCACAAAGACATAAATTTCAATAAAATTGAAAGACCTTTTAGTAGGTTTGATCTGGCTGATGACAAAGGGTATTGTCATTCCTCGGTGACATTATGGTTTGGAGATATTGGGATGAAAGCTGCGGGTTTGGATGATATTCTGGTACGTTTTGTTGATTTGTAAGGTTTAGGGTTCTTTGGGGCGTATATGAAACTTTCGCGATGTGACTATTCGAGAGTGAGACAAGGCATGCCATGTCTCTACGTTTTTGGATTTTGTTTAGGTTGTGGTTTTATGTTATTTATTAAATATTTCGGGTGTTAGATTAATTTTTTTGGTCAAAAAATATTGTTTGTTCAATAGGGAGTTCGTTCTTTAGGAATTCGCTAGGTATTATCTTGATCGGTTTTAATGGAAACGGTATGCGGTGTTTTTTTAGCCTTTTTGTTTTAACGATATTCTTGGTCATCGGTTCTGTGTCCCGATCATATTCGAGTAGGTATTCGGATTGTCCTGTCGTATACGATAGTTTATATAATCGGAAAGTATATACTTTCACTGACCGGATGCCGGTTTATTCCGGAGGAAACAAAGCGTTTTTAAAATTCGTGGCTAAAAATTTCAGGCATCCTAAGCAAGAAGTTTTGCATGATGTATTTGTCGTGGTTTTTGTGATCGATGAGCGGGGTAATTTAGTCGCTCCAAGGATAAAGGGAAAAATAGAAAGTGACTTGACAAAGGCTGAAAGGGGTATGCTTAGTGTTTTTGGACTATCGGACAAGTGGAGTCCGGGGATTTGTGAAGGAAAGAATGTCCCTGTCAGGGTTATAATGCCGGTAAGGGTTTGTTATTGAATATGAGTTTACGCCAGTTACACGATATTTTATTTGACAATCGATATACCCTGCCAAAGGGTATCAGCAAGGAACGTGTCAAAGAGTTATTAGGAAAGGCCGAAGGCTATTATAAATCAGGGGATATAACTATACGTAAATACGGAATAATGCAAATTACGTTTTTCCGTGATAAGCTCGAAAGGTATATCTTAAGGCCAGAATCTTGCGGGATAAATTTAGAGGATTTTGATTACGACCAGTCACCTAATCAAGGTGATCCAGATTTTGTTTTGGTATCTTACACTGACGAGATCGATTTGATATTTGATAAAGAGAAGGGGACTTTGTTTCAGATATCCGTAAATCTTCGTTAGGGTTATATCTTTAACGAAATATATGGATGCACTCTCTCCATTGTTATTGTTAAAATTGGAATATATGGAGTTGAAAAAAGTGGTAATATCTTCATTGTTGATAATGACTGCCATAATCTGGGCTTATTTTCTGCTGAGGCCCTCCGTTACTGATTGGGGAAGAGAGTGGCAAGACCTTAAGAGCGAATCCAAGAAGAGGGCTATTTTGAGTTTGTCTCCACGGTTTGCGTATCAAGATAATATTGACAGTGTTGAGAGTATTTTTCATAAGGAGGGGGCGAAATCGGCCATTGTTTTTATCGACAGTTTGATCGGATTAGAAGGGCCATATACCAGCCAATATTTTTTTTATAGGGGTTTAATATTATCGGGTGACGAGAAATACGATCTTGCGGTCGCGAGTTTTGATAGCGCAATTATCAAATCAGAGTCTGTGTATCCTATAGCTTTTGAGCAAAAGATGTATTGTCTACGGAGGGTAATTTCGTGTGATAGTTTGGAAGTCGTTTTGGATCGTAACATTCAGCTTTACGACGGGAAACTAATTGACCGAATAAAGAAGAATATTGGTTGTAAGTAAGGCTTCTAAATTATAGTCTGATAGATTTTTGACCCTTTTCATGAGACTCACTTAAAGACTAACCATATTTTTAGAGATGTTGGCAAAAGTGTTATTGTTTGTATGTTTTGCGCTTTATTTTGTTAACGCTTATCGTGTGGGTTCCCGAAGGGTTTTCAGTAAGTATAATCTGGATAAAGGAAAGTATGACGAGTATAGGTTCGGTTTTCCGATTGGCAGGATAAAGGAGGAAATTCGAAAGTCAGAGGACCCCGAGGTGTTAAGAGCCTTATTTGGCGTGTTGATGAGAACGTATGTTTCGATCTTCTTTCTGGGTCTGATGTTTTCGGTAGTTCTGGTTTTCGCTTTTTGTGGTTGTAAGTAGTTCGTTTCTTTATGTTGGATTTAGTCTGGTGTTTCAGGAATAAGAGATTGATACATCTGCTTAATGCCTAATAGAGGGGACAATTCGTATGTGAGACAAGGCATGCCATGTCTCTACGTTGTGTATGGAGGTATAGAATGTCGCCGGCAGGCCGGCGACGGTAGGCGTTAATTATTTTTTTGATACGGTTTGCGAGAGCATCCAGCGTATGTCTGATTTTGAGAAACCGGATTTTTCGAGCTGGCGGACTGCTTGGTCTATTTTGTCGTATACTCGGTTGAGTTTCTGGATTTGTTTCTGGTCGAGTCCTTCCTGAAGAGTTTTTTCCTTGACGGGCATACGGAGTTCTTGCGGATCGGTGGGGGCCGTGTCACTTTCCGGCTGGCGGGTGGCGGCGAGGATCTCTTCGGGCGCAATCTTTCCGGCGGCTACGGCTTGGATGTCGGACTTTTTGACTTTCAGGTCGCCGGCGAGGATTTCTTTTTTGGCCTGGGGAGAGGTTTGTCCGATAAGGTCTAGGCCTTTGGCGAACTGGGCGGCGTTGCGGACGGAGCGCGGGGATATCTTGTGTTCCTGCGCTACGATGTCCTCCGTTTTGGCGGTTTTTTCCGGGGTGGCAAGTTTTGCCACTTCGGTATCGGGGGCTTCGAGTACGGCTACTTCTTCCGAGGTGGCAAGATTTGCCGTTTCGGTGTTTTTACGGAATTGCTTGAGGTTGGCGGTGTTCGCCTCCTTGTTCTTTTCCGTCTCGTACTGGAGGCCGATGAGGTAGTCCTTCTGTTCTTTGGTGAGGTTACGGCGACCCAGTTGGTTGCGGATCATCCATTCTCGGACTTCGGGCATTCCGGAGAACGGGCGGATGTCGACGCGCCAAGCGTCTTCGGAAAGGCCGAGCTCTTTGATGACTCGGAGGCGGTTGTGCCCGTCGACGAGAACGAAATCGTCTGCGCGTTCCCAGAGGACGAGAGCTTCGCGGACTTTGCCTTCGGTACGGATGTTTTCGAGAAGTTGGTCGGCGTCGTCAGAGGCCAGGGGGGGGATAAGGTCTCGGAGCTCGTCGATGACGGTGATGTTGCTTTTTACGTCACCGGCCATTCTGGACGAGAATTTCCCTTTGTTTTCGGTTCGTTTCCTGAAGGTCTTTTTTGCCATGTGTGTCGTGATTGGTAAAGCGTTCTGGGGGTGAGTTTAGACTTGGGGCTGAAGGCTGAATATTTCTTCCGCCAAGGCGAGGTATTCTTTGGCCGAACGGGATCCGGGGGCGTACTCGAAGATGTGTTTTCCTTCGACAGCGGCTTCCTGCAGGGCCACGGCGCGGGATATTGTGGATTGGCAAATAGCTTCGGGACCTACGAGGTTTTCGATTTCCTCGCGGATGTGACGCTGTACGCTGGTGCGGGAATCGACCATGGTGAGGATGACGGCGCGGACGTTTAGGGCTGTTCCTATCTCGGTCTGGATCTCGTCGATCAGCGAGAATATTCTGTCGAGTCCGTTGTAGGCGAAGGCCGTGGGTTCGATAGGGATAATCACTTCGGAGGAGGCCGTAAGGGCGTTTTCGGTGAGGATACCGAGGGACGGCGGGCAGTCGATAAGGATATAATCGAAGGTATCGATACCGGGCGTTTCGGTAAGGGCCCTGCGGAGTTTTCCGAAGGCGAGACGGCTTTGGAGGAGTTCCCTTTCGGCGTCCATAAGCCGGAGGTCGGAGGGAGCGAGGTATAGGCGGTTGCCTATTTTGAGCCTTGTTACGGGTTTGCCGGAAATGAAGGCGTCGGCGATTTGTTCTTCGGGACCGTAGACGTCGAAGTGCTGGCTAAGGTTGCCTTGCGGGTCGAGGTCGACGAGAAGAACGGACTGCCCGGCGTTGGCGAGAGCCGCGCCGAGATTGGCGGTGGTTGTAGTCTTGCCTACGCCACCTTTGTGGTTTATGATGGATATGATTTTTGGCATGTGTGAAAGTTCGGGTTTTCGTTTGAGAAAATGAAATTCCGGGAGGGGAGGGTTTTGGTGTTTTGAGGTTTGTTTTTGGTTGATTTATGGGGGAATTGGATATTCGTGGCGAAAGGCTTTTCTTTATGAGATATTTTTAGGCATGTGCTCTCTTCATAAGTTTTTTGTATCCAAAAGACTGAAATTCGAGACCATAAAGGATTATTTTCAACAAACTCTAGACCTTGAAAGTAAGAGGATAACAATCAATAAGAGCAACTTTTTATAGGCACATACAATGGTGATATATTGCGTGACGGGAAATCATATAGAGGTAGGTCATGATCGATTGGATAATATCTGTCTCGAAAATTTGGATCTTCACAGAGCCGAATTAGAGGAAAGTAATTTGTCGGGCTCCAGTTTTTTTAATTCCAATTTAAGGGGAGCTTTTCTTTATAAAGCCAATTTAGAGAAGTGTAATTTGGAGTCGGCTAATTTAATTGTTGCGGATTTTAGGGAAAGCATATTACTCAACGCCTCTTTGAAGGCTAGTATAGCCATATCGACATCGTTTCTGGGCGCTGATCTAAGGTGTTCAAATTTTGAGCGCGCAAATATTTCCGGCGCTGATTTCACTAATGCGGACTTAAGGGGGGCAAATATGCTATGTGCCAATATGGAAGGAGCCAAATTTGAAAATGCGTTGTATAACGATGAAACCATTTGGCCTAAGGGTTTTGACCTTGAGGGGAGTGGGGCTGTGAGGGCTGAATAATCGGAAAGGTTACTCAGCCGAAAATAACCTGGTAGTGGGGCGGAGTATTTTTGATGTTATGATTAAATTTATGTAATTGTTTTAATATGTTCGGGGGGAGCCAGTCTCTTACGGATAGGCCCGGTACTGGAAGTATTTCGGGTCGTGTTCTATATTTTTTATCAAACGGTTTGGATATGAGCTCGAATTACAGCTTGTCTTATTTAGGGGCTTCACTGTTGTATGCCTTTTTCTGGTATGAACTAATGTATCTCGATATGAACTTGGGTTATGGGCTCGGGGATCTTTACTTTCACGCTTTGTTTTTATTAGTGTTTTTGGTCTCGACCATTCTGTACATCATCACGTTGATAAAAAAGAGTTTGTACAGGGACTTTTTTATTTATGTGAATGTTGCATTTGTGGTGGGCCTTACGCTTATAATGTTTCTTCCTAGGGGTACCGAAGCGGTTTGATATGATGGAACAATAATTATGAATCGTCAATATTGTGGTACTGAACGGAAATAATGAGTCATAACTGTAAAATCGCCTTAGTATTACTAACACTACTTTTTTCTTGTAGAAAAGCAGAGGTTAAGCAGAGGAAAAATATTTTTGATATAAATGGAAACTACCTTGGCGTCTCTGAATTTAATGTGGTCAAGGGGGATACCATCTACGATGAAGGCGTTGTGAACTATCATGAAAATGGAACTAAATCTATGCGTTTCCACGTGAAAGATGGAAAGAAACATGGAGATATCTGTTGCTATGATACTGCGGGGCAACAAGTAGTCACAGGAACCTATTTTAACGGAAAGCAAGACAGCATTTGGCATACCTATTACTACGAAAGTGGAAATAAAAGAAGCGCCTTATTCTTTGATAGTGGGCATCTAATAAATGAATACATATATTATGACAGCGCTATCTCCAAGATCAAGTATCATATATATTATACCCCTGACGAGAAGATAGCTTACAAAAGGTCATACGATGTTGATGGTAATTTCAGCGAAAAAGGAGAAAAAACCCCTTTTATAATTTGGAGAGCTGACAATGACTTTATAAAAGTTGGGGAACAGCTAGAAGTAGCGGTATCAACACCAGTAATAATAGGAACTCATGTCGCTCTTCTCTTTAGATTTTCTAACCTTGACTCGACTTGGACTCGCTTAAACATGATACCCGAGTATCATTATGCCCGTTTAAAGAAGAGAATAACTGTTAACGAAAATCACATACTAGAAGTCCAGCTGATAACTAGGGAAAATGGGAAGGACGAAATAGGTTATGATAAGAAGGTATTTCCTGTTGTTCCTTAAATTTTGATAAAATAGGACATCTTACCCTCCGCTATCATAGGCTTGCATATCGGCCGTTTCTGGCTAGACAGCTGGGAAATTAGGCTGATTTCGGTGGTCATTTGGCTATATAAATGGACAATCCGGTATGCCTAACATGCCGGATTTTCTTTTCAACAAAGACTATCCCCGGAAAGAACAGAAAAAAGGGAAAAAAAGAGAAGAAAGGAGCCTTTACAGCCGGCTGGGGGCCGGAGGCCGGGGCTGTTTACTCACTTGTGTTTAATTTGTAAATGTGTTCGTGAGCTCGCTATCGCTCGGTTGGAGCGACGGAGGAGCGGATAATAGCTCCGGTTTCCGGACGTTCCCGTGGCGTTTATTATTCTCTTTTGCCTGTTTTTATTTGCGAGAATGAGATCGCTCCGCTAAGTCCTCTTTTTCGTTTGTTTTTCGGCGGGGCGGGTTTCGCTATGCGGGTTTTTAGGGGGGGCGATCCTTGTTTTTCCGATTTGTTTCTGTTTTACCATTCGCGTGTTAGACAGGGCATGCCCGTGTCTCTACGTTGATCGTTGTTGTGTTACCATCTGGATGGGGCAGGTCGGAACCTGCCAGTATGGATGGTCACCGGGCTGGAGCCCGGCGACAGCGGTTTTGTATTCTTTGGAAACTATTTGTACTGAACGTGGTGTTGGTTGGGGGCCGGAGAGGCTTCGTTCGGATATTTTTTTGTGATCGGGAACTTTTATGTACTTTTAAACGTACTTATATTTGTACTTGAATTTAAATCATGAATTTATGATAGCTGCAAATTATACGGAGTTCCGGAAGGATTTGAAGAAATACCTTGACCGGGTGGAAGAGGATGGCGAGACGTTGATCGTGAAGCGGGGATCCGGCGAGGGTACGGTGACGATTTCGATGAGGGAATATAACGCGATGTTGGAGACGATGCATTTGATGAGGTCCAAGGCGAACGCAGAGCATTTGATGCGATCGATCGGGCAGGTGGAGTGCGGTGAGACTGTAAAGGGTAAACTGATCGATCCGGAATGAACGTAGTTTTTTCGAAGGAGGCTTGGGACGACTATGTGAAGTGGCAGTCGGATAAGCGGGTTTTAAAAAAGATCAATACGCTGATCAAGACGATTCAGCGGACCCCGACGGAGGGGGCCGGGAATCCGGAGGCGTTGAAGCACGCTTTGTCGGGGTATTGGTCTAGGCGGATTGACGGTGAGCACCGGCTGGTGTATTCGTTTTCGGATACGGAGGTGGTGATTGTTTCTTGCAGGTATCATTATCGGTGAGGTTGGCGGGGCCGGAGGGAGCCGTTAGTGGATTTTTTTGTGATTTGAAGAGACGGGTGCGCTGGTAGAACCATTTTTGGCGGAAGTCAGCAGAATGGATAGCCAATATTACAATTGGTGTGGTGGGGAGCCGGCTCATCGGATTGATATGAAAAAGAAAGCAAAGAATAAGAGCTCCTCTTTGAGACGGAATGTGGTTGGTATATGTGCGGGGCTAAGTATCCCTTTTGTAATGTACTTTGCTTGGGATCTTCGTGTCCTGAGTCTGGAACGACAGTTCCAGAAAGACTATAAGTACGCAATAGGCACCGTAATCGAGAAATACGAAGGTATAAAGGGGCGTAGACATTTTAGATACACCTATACCACTGATAAGGGAGAAAAAAAATCTCAGATAATGACATTAGACGCTTGCGGGGATGACCTTATTCAAACCGGAGGGAAGTATGTAGTAACGTATAATCTCCAATATTCCGGAAGCAGTATATTAGTATGTTCTGAACCTTTACCAGCTAGTTTTACAGGAAAGGTCGAGTCTGATTTTTTTCCATATCACACGCTTGTGAATTTTAGAGGTTGTTGTGTGCAAGAAAGCAAAGAGGCAAGGGCGAAATTCGAAACAAATTTTCTCTATGGCTTCAGTGTGATTATCAATGAGGTCTTTTTTGGTGGCGAGATAAAGATGAAGGTTCCGAATTAGGGTGGCGGAATTTTCGATACGGGGATATGGAATATTCGGCTTAAATCAGGGGATTAGATATCTATTTATCGGCTATTGTTGTGTTACCATCCACAGGGGGAGACAGGGCATGCCCGTGTCTCTACGGTTTTTTATTATGGTTTCATCAGAGGCTAATACAATGAAGAAGGTTTATATCATAACAATCTCGGTTTCGTTCGTGCTTTTTATGTTCACTGTCCTTATGGTGAGGGTCGGGGTTGGATACCGGGACGATTATGATTGCAACTCACCGTCTGTAAATCAATTGGATAGGATTATCACATTTATTGAAGCGGATGCGATAAATGAAAAATCGATAAAGAGCATTAGTATAAAAAGAAGGATGCCCGTTAGTGTTTTAAACCCGCTTGAAATAGAAATGTATAGGGCTGGCTCTGCTTTTCTATTTACAAGGAGGTTACACGTGTGGGGTGAAAAAACGGGGGCGGATGATATTCAATTGATAGAAAACAATGTGGTAGACAAACTTAAAGAGTATCATTCCTATCATATAACCGGAAAAGGCACACGGGAGAATAAGTTTGTGCTGTACAGTACATCGATATGTTTTGATGAGGAGTCGGGGTTTGGGGTGGTTCCCTCTGATTTTACGATGAACGCTTTTAAGGCAAACAAAGGACGCGGTCAGATGTATCTGGAGGTCTTGGTTGTTTTGGATGAAAAGGTAATTGATTGGTTTAGGAGATATAATATGCACAGGGTTAGAGACAGTGTCTATTGTTATTTCTCCTATACGGACCGTTCGCGATATATTGGGGCTGAGATAAAGAGGATAGGCGAATTGTAGGGAGCCACTACAGTTACTTTGATAAGTATATGCAGAAATGAAGGACCTAAAAAGAGTTATACAATCAATGGGATATGATGATACCTATAAGTTTTTAGAAATATCGGCGTATTTTCTCCAACAATATTTTCATCACTCTGAAAAAGAATCCGAAATCCTGACTATTTCTTTCCTTGAAAATTATTCTGATAAGTTTGATGAAGACTCTATTCACCATGAAACGGCATATCCAATTGCCGCTATAATTCACTATTTAGAGAGCCTTCAATTACCTCTTAGTGAGGTAGGGGATTGGCTATTAGAAAATAGCCACAATACCCCGCCAGGTGACGCTTTATATTATTTTAGAACACATTATTTTGACTGTACCACCTAAAATGTAGAGAGAGTATTTCGCGTTTAGGCAGTTTTCTTTTCAACAAAGACTATCTCCGGAAAGAGCAGAAAGTAAAGAGAGTAAAGTGGCCTTATTCGGGCAGTCGGGGCCGCTAGAATGTCAAGGTCAATGAGATTGAGTACGACAAAAGAAGTATACGATGAAAGTGAAAAAGAGTATTAAATCAATAATAATAAAGGGTGTTTCCATTTATTTAGTTTGTATGCTCTCTCTTGTAGGGTTTGGTGTATACAAAACATATTCATTACAAAAGAATAGACAATATACAATTGGTGAGGTATCGGAATCAGGGCTTGTTCATAAAGGTCTATCTATTAAAATATTGGTGAATAGAATTTATATCTGCTACGATCTCCTCTCGCATTTCATTCATATTTTCACCAGCGTTCCTTTGGATCAAAATATTCATTACAGCAGTCAAAATACATGAAACACTTTGCTGTATACCAGAGACAAGGCTCCTTAACCCGTCCTCTCCGAAGTTCGTATCCCTCATATTATTGTTTGCCTCTACGGACCAGTGTCCCCTTACGGCGTTAGGCAAGTTGTATTGATCAATAAGACCGGTATTTATATTGCTGACGTAGTATGATGTCTCGCTTGATGTTTTTCCTGTTTTAACGACTTTACGGGTACGGTCTACCCGTATGAAGCAGCTCATCCCCGTATTCGACCAGCGACGCTCCAAGCATCCCGTTTCCACCGGGTAGGTCCGGTATATTCTTGTTTCGATCCTGCCATGGCCCTTTTCGACGGTCTTTTTATAATCCAAACATTCTGATCTCCGCTCCATGTCTCGAAGGTCTTCACGGAGTATTTTCTGGTTCCCTTTTATTTGTGAAAGGTAGACGCCCCGTTTTCCATGGATTCCCTCCAGTAACCCGGAATTATTGTGAAGGGCATCCATCGTATAAGCCGTTCCCGAAAGACCGGATTGAGTTTCAAAATATTCGTCGACAATACCCCGCTCGGAGTCTTTGGTACCCGAATAGTAGCCTACAACCTTGCTGGTTTTATCTTCTTGCGCGGTAACCAGAACCACGCTTTCCCCGCGTTTGTCCCCTGAGGATTTGTCGATACTCCCCCGGAGTTCTTTACCGTCAATCGAAAACCATTGAAGAGCTTGCGGATCTATAGTTTCGTTTGCGTTAAAAGTGGTTTCAGCAACCGCCTTAAGTCCCTGTATATCTGTATCCTTCAGGATTCTTCGGAGTTGAACACGGCTCACACAACACTTACTTTTACCACCTGTGAAATCCCGCCAATAATCGTGATCCCTTTTCATTGAGCGGTGAATCTGTGAGAAATTGAGTTTTCCTCCGCTCCTGAATACGGCAAGCATAAAGCACAGTACGACAAAAGCCAGTTCGTGCTTCTTCCCCTTGGCGTTCCTGTGGTCTACAAGGCTTAGTTGTAACTGGAGGTAGTATTGATTAATTTCGTTTTTTTGGGAGCTTATCCATCAACCGCAAGTTTGTTTGTGGTAATTCAAAATTGCAATTCATGGTGGTAAGCTCCTATTTTCTCAGACGCTTTATGAACAGGCCCTGGTATCGGAATTTTATACAGGAAGGAAAAATAGAAAGTTTATATACTATAAATTTTCTGTCGATGATAAAGAGTATGAAGCCAGATGCTCCGCATCGCCCTGTGACATGGGGAAGATCTATTTAGGTCGGAAATATATTATCGTTTATGATTCATTAGATCTAATGACTTCAATGTTATTATGTAATATAAGGGTGGACAATAAAAAAGCTGAGGGAATAGTAGATTGTGATTTTATTCCGACATTCAGAATGTATTTCATGAATAACTGTTGTTCTCAAGAAACTTCGGAAACAAAAGACTTGTATTACTATTCCGCACGACTTTTCAGTTTTGTCTTTTTTGAAGATCAAGTAATATTGGGATACAAAGAGAGCGATTAGCTGATATAGCTTTAAGTCATTCGGCTCTTGTCAATTTATTCATCGCCATTTCTGGCTTCCTAGCTGGGAACACAGGCTGGGCGCATTAGCCTTTTAGCCGTAACACAAGGGCTGTATCAATAAAATATAAATGGGAAAATCCGGTGTGTATGACATGCCGGATTTTTTGCGTTTGGCGGGTTTTCTTTTCAACAAAGACTATCCCCGGAAAGAAGAGAAAAAAAGGGAAAAAAAAGAGAAGAAAGGAGCCTTTACATTCGGCCGGGGGCCGGGGGGGGCTGTTAGGAGCGACGGAGGAGTGGATAATAGTTCCGGTTTCCGGACGTTCCCGTGGCGTTTTATTATTCTCTTTTGCCTGTTTTTATTTGCGAGAATGAGATCGCTCTGCTAAGTTGTCTTTTTCGTTTGTTTTTCGGCGAGGCGGGTTTCGCTACGCGTTTTTTTAGGGGTGTTTCTATTCTTGTTTTTCCGATCTGTTTCTGTTTGACCATTCGCGTGTGAGACAGGGCATGCCCGTGTCTGTACGAGTTTGTTTTAAAACGGGGTGGTGGTCGGGGATGTGGACGGGCTTCGCTTTTGCGAAGGCCCTTGGCGGCGTCAGCCGCGCGAGCCGCCTGCGAGCGGAGGGAGGGTGGCGGCCGATGAGCCCGGAGCTTGCGGAGGGTGTGGCCGGCCTTGTTTGTCCGTTTCCGGAGGGTTGCGGAGGAACGGACAAACACGAGGCGACCTACCTGCCGGAGGCTTTTATTGAGATTGCTGATGCCCGACCGACTACGCAGGCGAGCCTAACTCTGGCGCTGGCTGGGCCGGCGGCGGGGCGGTATGGAGTGACCGGCCTGTAGCGACGGCAGGAGCGGAAGGGCAAGGGAACGTAATGCCGACAGGCCGACGGAACAGGGGGAAGCGCCGTGAGGAGGAGGGCCCGGAAAGCGGGAAGCGTGACGGCTTGGAGCGGAACGGAGGTGGCCAGGTCGGAACCTGGATGTAGGGTGTATCACCAGGCTGGAGCCCGGCGATGGCCCGGTTTTTTCCGGGGCTGAGGCGGGCGGTGCTTGATATGGCCTACGCGTATTTTTTGGGATCCGGCCACCGCAGTGGAGCGACACCCGTAGGGCGGCTTGCCTGCCGGAGTGACGTTAGGAATGGAGGCTGGTAAGGCGAGCCGGCGCGATTGCCGCTCCGGGCTTGACGACGAACACCGATGGGCCTGTTGTCTCAACTAGGGGAATTGTCGGATACGGGACGTGGGGTGTCGCTTTTTTTTTGGAGACGGTTGGTTTTGGGTTTTGGGATGTGGTTGTTTTCGGGATTGTGATCGGATTTTGGTCGTTGGAAGGCGATGTGTTTTACCATTCGTGTGTGAGACAGGGCATACCCCTGTCTCTACGTTATCATTTTTTGATGACTTATCGTGGTTAGAGCGGGTTAAGCCAATTAAAACATTTTTCTCCCTCTCCCGTAACTCAATTTGTATCCTTTTTTTTCGTTGGAAAGAGAAGGAAGAGTTGATTAAGAAAATATTTTACGCATTATTTGCGACACATGAGGAAAGTTATCGCCATATCGTTCGCCTTGCTTCTGTTGTTGAACAACATGGGGCTTGCTGTGGGCGTACATTTTTGCGGTGGCAAGGCGGTTGAGCGTCAGCTGTCTTTTTCTCATGATGACCTGACCTGCGGGATGGAGATGTTCGAGATGGACTCTTGCCCAAAGGAAAAGGGTTCCGAACACTCGCGGGTACATTCCACCCCTTGCTGCGAGAACCAAATCATGTCGGTTTCGATAGACGAAGATTTCCCTTCCGCATTGACGGATATGGGAATCAGTCCTTTGTTTCTGGAAGCTTTCGCCCGGACGTTTGTCTGGAGCCCAAACCTTCAGGATTCAGAGCCCGTAAGCTGGAGTCTCGCAGAACCGCCCCTTCCCGACAGGGATCTATACCTTCTGTATCAGAGGATAGTTCTGTACGCCTAATTGTTATTTCATCTAAGATTTTGAGCGCCGTATGGCGGTCCGCTTTCGTATGCCCTTTGCGGTATAATCGTAAGCGCTACTGTTGTATTCCTCGGGAGAGGAAATCGCTCATTCCCATATTCTTTATGTTGAAATAACAGTTGTGTTATGTTACACACCGTAATACGTTACTTCCTGCGCAACAGGTTGATAACATTTATACTTATGCTTTTTCTGGTGCTCTGGGGAATGGTAACGGCTCCCTTTGCCTGGAAAAACGATTGGCTCCCGTCCGATCCCGTGGCGGTGGACGCCATCCCCGATATCGGGGAAAACCAGCAGATTGTCTTTACGCAGTGGATGGGGCGGTCTCCTCAGGATATCGAGGACCAGATCACCTATCCGTTGACCACTTCGCTTTTGGGAATCCCGGGAGTGAAGTCTATCCGCAGCTCCTCGATATTTGGGATGTCGAGCATCTATATCATCTTCAAGGAGGATGTGGAGTTCTATTGGTCGCGTTCGCGGATACTTGAAAAGCTGAATTCTTTGCCTTCCAACCTGTTGCCCGAGGGCGTACAGCCAGCTTTGGGCCCTGACGCCACGGCTTTGGGACAGGTGTATATGTACACGCTGGAGGGCCGTGATCCGGAAGGGAATCCTACGGGAGGCTGGGATTTGCACGAGATCCGCAAGGTGCAGGATTTTCATGTAAAATACGCCCTTAGCGCCGTGGAAGGCGTTTCGGAAGTGGCTTCGATAGGTGGCTATGTCCAGGAATACCAAGTCGACGTGGATCCTAACGCCTTGAAGAGCTATAATATAGCGCTTCATCAAGTGATGCGTGCGGTACAACAGGCAAATAAGGACGTCGGTGCCAAAACCATCGAGATCAACCAAGCCGAGTATTTGGTTCGCGGATTGGGATATGTCAAATCAATCGGGGATTTGGAGGAGGCCGTAGTTTCTTTGGTGGACCAGACGCCTATTCGTATCAAGGATATCGCCCGTGTAAATCTCGGGCCGGCTACTCGTCGGGGAGCGTTGGACAAAGACGGCGCCGAGGTAGTCGGAGGGGTGGTCGTGGCCCGATACGGTTCCAATCCGATGCAGGTAATCAACAGGGTGAAGGACAAGATGCGGGCTATTTCTTCGGGATTACCCAAGAAGACCCTCGCAGACGGCAGGGAAAGCCAACTGACCGTCATGCCTTTCTATGACCGTTCGAATTTGATCCACGAAACCTTGGGCACCTTGGAGGAGGCGTTGTCTCTGGAGGTATTGGTGACCGTATTGGTGGTGATCATTATGGTGCTGAACCTGCGGGCCTCGTTTTTGATCTCAAGCCTGTTGCCCGTCGCCGTGCTCATGGTGTTTATCGCTATGCGCTATTTTCATGTGGACGCCAATATTGTGGCATTGTCCGGCATCGCCATTGCCATTGGCACCATGGTGGATTTGGGTATCGTGCTTTCCGAAAACGTGATTAAACACATCAAGGAAGCGCCCCCGGGCCAGAAGCTGGTGGATACGATCGAAACCGCCGCTACCGAAGTTGGCTCGGCTATCCTCACGGCCGTGGCGACAACGATTATCAGTTTCGTTCCGGTGTTTACGATGCAGGCCGCCGAAGGCAAACTGTTCCGTCCATTGGCCTTCACCAAGACTTTCGCCTTGTTGGCGGCGCTGTTGGTCAGCTTGCTGATCCTTCCTACGCTCGCTTACTGGATTTTCGGATTCAAACTGAAAAGCGAGAACAAAACCAAGATCGCAAACGCCCTTTTGCTTTTGGCCGGGCTGTTTGTCGGGTGGCGATACTCTTGGCAGGCGGGCGGTATGCTGTCGGCTTTGGCGCTTTCCTACCTTATCGCCTATGTGCCCCGGGTACCGAAAAAGATATCGGATATGGCGCCGATAGCGGCGGCCATTGTTTCCGTCGACGCCCTGCTGGCGCAGTACTGGATGCCTCTGGGGCTCGGTTTTTCCTTCTGGTGGAACTTCCTTTTCGTCACCGCCCTTTTGGCTGTTATCCTCGGCGGTTTTTACGCTTTGGAAAGAAATTACAGACGAATACTCCAATGGTGCCTTGAGAACAAGAAAAAGTTTTTGGCCCTGCCTTTCAGCTTGATGGCCTTCGCCCTGATGGCTTGGGTCGGTTTTCAACCGTTGTTCGGATTTGTTGCCAAAGGATTTGATTCTGTCGGATGGAATATCAGGGCTACGGCCCCTTGGAGCGCCATGTCGCACGCCTTTCCGGGCATGGGCAACGAGTTTATGCCGGCCTTGGACGAGGGGAGTTTTCTTTTGATGCCGACTTCGATGCCTCACGCCGGCCTTGACCAGAACAAACGGGTGGTGCAACAACTGGATATGCTGATGGCCAATATTCCGGAAGTGGATTTGGCCGTGGGCAAACTCGGACGAGTGGAATCGGCCTTGGACCCGGCGCCCATTTCGATGTACGAGAACATCATCAACTACAAAACCGAATATTTTACCGATAAGAATGACCGTAAGCCGAGGTTCAAGGTGGACGGCGAAGGGAAATTCGAAACCAAAACGGGAGAGAAGCTCAGCAATGACGAGGCTTTGGAAAGAAACCTGAACCCGGGCAGGGACTTGGTGGAATATTCCGAAGGGGAATATTTCAGGAATTGGCGAACGCATATACAGTCTTCCGACGATATCTGGAACGAAATAGTCAAGGCCAGCAAGATTCCGGGCGTCACTTCGGCGCCGAAACTTCAGCCGATAGAAACGAGGTTGGTGATGTTGCAGACGGGTATGCGGGCGCCGATGGGCATCAAGGTCTACGGACCGGATTTGAAAACCATCGAGGAATTCGGGCTGAAGCTGGAGGATCTGCTCAAGGAAGTGCCCACCGTGAAGAAAGAAGCCGTCTTCGCAGACAGGATCGTGGGCAAACCATATCTGCACCTTAAAATCAATCGTACGGAAATCGCCCGTTACGGCTTGAGCATCGAGGACGTACAGCGGTTTATCGAAACGGCTATAGGAGGCGTGCGGCTCAGCCAGACGGTGGAAGGCCGTGAGCGTTTTCCTATCCGGGTGCGTTATCCGCGCGAATTGCGGGACAACCCAGAGGCCTTGGCGAGCATATTCATTCCGACACCGTCGGGCGCCCAGGTCCCTTTGGAGGAGCTGATCGACATCGAATACGTTCAAGGCCCCCAGATGATCAAGAGCGAGGAGACTTTCCTGGTAGGTTATGTCCTTTTCGACAAGCTGGACGGAGAGTCCGAAGGAGAAGTGGTGAAGCGGGCACAACAATATATCCAAGGCCGGATAGACAATGGCGAGCTGACCGTTCCGGCGGGCGTAAGCTATAAGTTTTCCGGAAATTACGAGAACCAGATTCGGGCGGAGAAGCGCCTGAGCATTATCGTACCGATCGTACTGCTGACCATTTTTATGATCCTCTATATGCAGTTCCGTTCCGTGGCCACGTCCCTTATGATTTTCACGGGAATCGCGATGGCCTTCAGCGGGGCGTTTATCCTGCTTTGGCTTTACGGCCAGGATTGGTTTATGAATCTGGACTTGGGAACCGTGAATTTCCGGGAGCTGTTCCAGATGCATACCGTCAACCTGAGCGTGGCGGTTTGGGTGGGCTTTATCGCCTTGTTCGGTATCGCTACGGACGACGGGGTACTGATCGGGACCTATCTGGACCAAAGCATGAACAAGAACAAGCCGAAGGACAGGGAAAGTATCCGGGAGGCGATATGTCAGGCTGGTAGCCGAAGGATAAAGCCGGCTGTCATGACCTCGGCTACCACGATCATCGCCGTGTTGCCGGTGCTGACTTCCACGGGAAGAGGGTCCGACATTATGATTCCGATGGCCATACCGGCATTCGGAGGAATGGTAGTGGCGGCGGTGACCTATTTCATTACGCCGGTGCTCTACAGTTGGAGAGCCGAATCAAAACTAGGGAAGGAGGAAAAAGCATGAAACGTTTGATTTTATTCCTTATCGCCGGATTGGCCTTTAGCGCGGGCGCAAAGGCGCAGGATGCCGAATCTTTCCTCAGTGAAGCGGCCCGGAACAGTCCGGAGCTGAAAGCGGTGTACGCCCGCTTTGAGGCGAGCATGCAGCGTATTACCCAAGCCAAGGCCTGGGATGATCCGAAATTGTCATTCGGCTATTTCATCAGTCCGATCGAGACACGTGTGGGGGCGCAACAGGCCAAATTGTCTTTGAGCCAGACTTTCCCTTGGTTCGGGACTTACGCCTTGAAGGAAAAAGTGGCGGCGGAACAAGCTGAAGCCGATTTCCAGCGGTTTATCCAAGCCCGTAACCAGCTGTTCTTTGAGGTGAGAAGCAAGTATTACGAGCTTCAGGAATGGAAAGCCAAAGGCGAATGGATACGGGAGCAGATAGCGGTGCTGGAGCGGTACAAAAGTCTGATTACGGCCAAGTATAGTGGCGCCGAAGGCAAGCTTGTGGACGTTTTGCGGGTTGATTTACGTTTGGAAAACCGCCAAACCGAACTGGAAGTGCTTAAGGCGCAATGGCCGAGCTTGAGAAACGGTTTCAACCGCCTGTTGAACAGGGAGGGGGATCCGGAAATAGAACTACCCGAAGTTCTGGCGGAAATACCAGAAGGAGTACTTTCGAACGATACGCTGAGCTTCAAACACAACCCAATGCTTGGCGAAACGGCGCATATGAAAAACCGTGCGGAGACCGAAGAAAGGCTGGCCAAAAAGCAGGGCATGCCGAAATTCGGCGTGGGTATGGACTACGCTTTTATCGATAAGCGCGAGGGTATGCCCGACCTGAAAGACAACGGCAAGAACGCCTTTATGCCGATGGTGACGCTAAGCCTTCCGATTTTCAGAAAGAAATACAAGGCGATGCAAATCGAGGCGGAGAAAAAGCGTGAGTACTGGGAATACCGGAACGAATCGATATCCAATAGTTTATCGACCGAATTAAGCGAAGCACAATACGGAATGGTTCGGGCCGAAGAACAAAACGCCCTTTACCAAAACCAGATAGGGCAACTCGGACGTATGCTCAGGCTTCAGCTGGCCGACTATTCGGCCACGGGAAAGGATTTTGTCGAGGTGCTTAGGCTTCAGGAAAAGGAATTGGCCTATCGGATTATGACCGAAGAGGCCAAAAGAAACTATTGGACGGCAAAAGCCAAAATGGATTTGGTAAGGGGTACGGACTCAAAAGACTACAAGGATGAAAAGCGTAAATAAATATAGCCTTCTGCTCGCCTTGGGCATGTTGCTGGCGGGCGTGGGAATCGGAAAAATATTTTTGGCGCCGAAAGAGGAAAGCCAGGTCCACGAAGGGCACGGAAACGAGAGCAAGACGCAGGAATGGACCTGCTCCATGCACCCGCAAATCAGGCAAAAGGAACCGGGGAAATGCCCGTTGTGCGGGATGGACCTTATCCCGGTAACCGAGGAATCGGGCGAGGAAAATCCTATGGCGCTGAAGATGTCGCCCACGGCCATGCAATTGGCGCAGGTGCGGACGCAAATCGTGAAAGAGGGGCTTCCGACCAAACGGACTTCGCTGAACGGCAAGGTGAAGGAAGACGAAAGGGCGGTGTACACCCAAACGGCGCATATTGGCGGCAGGGTGGAAAAACTGCTGGTCAACTATAGCGGTGAATACGTGAAGAAAGGACAGGTCTTGGCCTATGTGTACGCTCCGGAGCTGATCGGCGCCCAAAGGGAACTGCTGGAAACATACAAGATGCGCGAGCGCCATCCCGAACTCTTTCGGGCGGCCAAGCGGAAGCTAAAATACTGGAAGCTTACCGAAGGGCAGATCAATAAGATCCTTTCGAGCCGGGAACCGATCGAGCGGTTTGCCATCCGTTCGGACGTGAATGGCACGGTGATGATGAAGAATCTGAACCTGGGCGATTATATCAAACGGGGACAGACGCTTTGGCAAGTGGCCGACCTGTCGCGCCTGTGGGTGTTGCTTGACGTGCATGAGAGCGATATGCCTTGGGTGAAAACCGGCGACGCCGTGACCTTTACGGTTCCTTCCCTTCCGGGAAAAACCTTTGAGGCCGAGATCGACTTTATCGATCCTATAATCGGCGGGCGCACGCGTGTGGCCGAGGCTAGACTTGACATCAAAAACCCCGAGGGCGATCTGAAACCGAATATGTTGGTCAGCGCCGAGGTGGGCAGTGATTTGGGCTCGGATACGCCTAGCATCGTCGTACCGAAATCGGCGGTGATGTGGACGGGCAGACAATCCGTGGTATACGTTAAGGAAGAGAAGCCTACGGGCGTCTATTTCACGATGAGAAAAGTGATCCTCGGGCCGGGCTTGGGCGATTCTTACGTCATAGCCGAAGGATTGGCGGAAGGAGAGGAAATCGCCGTGAGCGGCACGTTCAATATCGACGCGGCGGCGCAGTTGGCGGGCAAGCCGAGCATGATGAATCCCGAAGGCGGAGAAATGCCGATGGGACATCAACACGGCGGGCATTCCATGCAGGGTTCGGATCAGGTTCAGAAAGTAAGCGAGCCGATAGCCGTTTCGGACAAAGCCAAGGAAGCTTTAAAGTCCGTGATCGGGGAGTACTTCAAGCTTAAGGACGCATTGGTGAACGACCGTTTTGAGGAAGCGAAGACCGAGGCTTCGAATTTGGCCGGGGCGATCAAGAAAGTCTCTCACGGGGCTTTCGAAGGCGAAGGGCATCAGCTGTGGATGAGCAAGAGCGGGGAAGCGACAAAAGCTTTGGATTTGATGGCGAAAAGCGCGGACATCGAGAAGGCGAGGCTGGAGTTTATCGCCGTTTCGGATGCGTTCATATCCTTGGCGAAGGCTTTCCGTCCGGAACAGCTTTATCTGCAATATTGCCCGATGGCCAACCAAGACAAGGGGGCCTTCTGGCTGAGCGATTCGGAGGAAGTTCTCAATCCGTATTTCGGCGAGATGATGCTTCGTTGCGGTGAAGTGCGTGAGGTTCTTAAATAAGAGGGTTGATTTGTTGGGTCTTAGGTATCAGGTATTACGTATTAGATACCGCGTCGGTAAGAACGGCTTCGTCCTGAGACCCAATACTGCCCTAAATAATGACATTATAGTACGGGTCAAATATCCGCGCCCAATTTCTATATTTTTCAACTATTATAATTCAAGAGATATGAACATTACAAAGAGAAATTTTCTGGCATTGGTTATCGTATTGGTTTCAAGCGTTTCTTATGGCTGGGCGCAGTCTTGCTGCTCTTCGGGAAAGAAATGCGGTCCCTCAACGGCTTTGGCCATGAATCATGTTAAGGCTACGGGCGTTTCGGCCAAGGGGCTTATGGGGCATTACCTTAAGGTAAAAGACGCTTTGGTTAAGAGCGACGCGAAGCTGGCGGGAGCCGAAGCCAAGAAAATGCAACAATACGTTTCACAAAACGAGGCTAAGAACGCGAAGCTGAACAAAGCGGTCAAGGCCTTGACCGGCGCGACGAATCTGAACGCCCAACGCAAAGCCTTTTCCGAACTGTCGGCCGTGGTGTATGATATCAAAAAAGGAAAATCGGGAAGACAAACCATCTATCGCCAATACTGCTCTATGGCTTTCAACAATACGGGCGGTTACTGGCTGAGCGCCGAAAAGCAGGTGAACAACCCTTATTTCGGCGACCGTATGTTGCATTGCGGGCGTGTGACCGAGGAGTTGAAATAAGGGCTTCGGTTTATACCTAGGTTGTTTTTATAAATCTAAGAGGGCGCTCCGGAAGGGGCGCCTTTTTTGTTTTGATAATCTGGAATGATGTCAATAGTTTTTACTTACGTTATATTGAAAGTTTTTTCCTAAAAAAGAACACAACAAATACTCTATGTCTTGATTATCAGCACATATTTTGATGTTGCGCCATACATTTGGGCCTGTTGTTTCAACTAGGGGAATTGTGGGATACGGGACGTGGGGTGTCGCTGTTTTTTTGGAGACGGTTGGTTTTTGGGATGTGGTTCGTTTCAAGGGCGCTGGCTTCTTTTATTTTTGCCTTTAGAATACTAAGGCTGTAACTTAAGTTTTTCCGTTTTATCGTAGTCGGTGGGTTTTGGTTGTATTGTCATTGAGATATTTTTACGGAGTTGTTTACTGATGTGTTTGCGGATCGCTTTCGGAATTTGAAGACGGCCAGGGGCGGTAAGGTGAAGGGTGTCGCCCCTCATAAACCTGTATTGTTGCTGAGTGTGATCGCTTGTTATGAGCGGGGTTGGTTAGCGAAGCTGGGAAGCTTCGGGTTTAAGGGATCGCAATTGCGATGGCTTTTAGATTTGATTGAAATACAGGGAGGAAGACAAGGCATGCCCTGTCTCTACGTTAGGGTATATGGGTATAAATAGGTTCTTGAGATAGCCTTAATCTGTCGGTAAATTCATTGATATATGTGTTTTTGCTATGATAGCATATTATTAGTTTAGGTATGAAGGTTATTTTTTCGATGGGGTCTCTTCTATTTTATCTACAAAAATATCCATATATGAACTAATTAGAGGTAGATTCGATTTCTTGGGGCGCCCTCCCATTAAAAAAAGGCTATTTTTCGTATATTTAGGCGTATTTTTGATTCCATCGCAATACTGTTTCAGAATTTATCGAGGAGCTTTGAAAAAGCAAATTCCTTTTTTATTCCGATAAAGTGTCACTTTTGACTATAATCCAAAATTATAATAATGAGAAAGTTTTTAATTGCATTGGTGGCTTTGGCCACTTTTTTCGGCTGTGACAGTGATAATGAAAACCTTGAGCCGGAACCTGTTGAAAATGCAGGAACAGCCGAGGTTTTGCCCGAAAACGAGACGGTACACGAGGGAGACGTGATCATTAAATCGCAGGCGGATCTGGACAATTTCGCGAAAGGGAAATACACGTATGTCAAAGGTTCTGTGATCATCGACGGGGAATGCGGAAATGACAGTGGCGCAAATCACTTTAAAGAGCTTCAGAGCATAAAAAAAATCGAAGGTCACTTAGCGTTTTTAATCGTTCACAGGGATATTGAGACTATAGTCGGTTTTAACGAATTGGTGGAAATAGGGCATGACTTTGTTGTTAACAACGCCATCACGAGAACCATCGACGGTTTTAATAAATTGACCAAAATTGGGGGATGCATGGTCATTCGCGACAAGGTAAGCACCTTTAAGGGCTTTGCTCAGCTTGCTGAGTTGGGCGTTGGGGTGAATAACAAGGACGCCGGCATATTCGATTATGGAAAAGACTATGAAGGCAAGACATTGCATGTCAATCTGAATAGCGGATCTCCGCGCCGGGGCCTCAGTATTTTGAAGAACATCAAGAGCTATGAGGGCTCGATATATGTGAAGAATGTGGCGGACCTTAGTTTTCTGGACGGAATTAAACACGTGAAAGGCGATTTTTATATTCAAACCAATCCGGTAAACAAAAAAATCTACATTGAAGACCTCTCTCCTTTGAGCGAATTGGAGAAGGTAGACGGGAACTTTTCGCTTGACTTGGGACCTAAAGTCACGAATTTGGATGCGCTGTCCAAGTTCACCGAGGTGAAGAGCATTCGTGTGGAAGGGTCGGATCAGTTGGCGGATATTAGCGGCTTGGAGAACTTGGCGGAAAAGATGGTTTCCGACGGTTCCGGAGATGAGAGTTTTACTCTCACGCTTGAGTACGAAACAGAGGCGGGCCAGAAACGAAAGATGACGATCACCAAAGAGCTCTTGCTTGCCGAAGGGGGAAAAACCGCTAAATACTTGGACGGGGCGATGCCGAAGATGGAAGTGGTGTCGGTTTCGAATCAGGTGAAGGCGGGAGAGGATCTTACGATCACTTTTAAGACCTCCAGCTTTTACGATTTGAGATACTACATCGTTAATATTAACCCGGTTTCCAAGAGTGATCTTCCCGAAGGAAGATATTACCTCGATTGCTCGGACAACAGCCTACGCGAAGCGCAAAGCTACGGCGGAACGACTATGCCGGGTATCGCGGAAATGAAAGAAGCCAGCATTACGTATAAGATCCCGACTACTTTTGACGGGAAAAAAGCGATGGCGGGCAAGTATAAGGTGAGGCTTGGCATTTATGAAGAGCTTGGCGCTTACCATATAGACAACTATAACAGCAGGGATCTTGAGTTTGAGATTATAGACTGACCAATCACTGGGTTATCGGGATTGAATTTAGAATTCAAGGGTTAAAAAAAGCCGGGACGGACAATCGTTCCGGCTTTTGTCTTTTGAATCGTCTGAGGTTGGTACCGTGAGCGGTTTGGGTTGGTTAGCGAAACTAGGAAGCTTCGGGTTTGGGGATCACAAGATGGGAATCTTGCGATAGAGGTTGGAGGGAGGCATTCCGAAAAAGACATGAGATTTTTGCGTTATACTCAATTGTTATAGTTCTAATTCAGAGAAAAATGTAGAATAATTTATACATAAAAATATTATATAGTTTTTTTACATAAACATATTCATTCAAATAAATTATTAAAGATGAGGTTTAAGTTTTTTACAATATTTTTTTTGGTGACAAACAGTTTGTTTGCTTCTCCTATTGAAGGAAAATGGCAAGGCTTTTCAGTGGATAAAAAATATACATTAATAATAGATAAGGAGGTTTTCTCCTTTTCTATATCGGATTCAAATAATAATCTTAAAGAATCCGTTTCCTTAAAAATACATGATCTTGTTACAGTAAATAATGGCAAACAGATTAACCTTTTTGTTGAAGAATCCAAAGGGAATATTGGGTGTTTTAGGTTTATAAATATTAATGGAAATAAAGATTTTGAACTTGTATGGGACTCAGGTATATGGGGGAAAGACAGAGAGAGTGTAGAGAAACAAGTCAACGAAGAAAAAAAAGAGTTGACGGGATTTATTTTCTTCTCTGAAAGAACTTTAGAGAAAGTTAAAAAGAGAAAAAATCTGTCCGAGTTATCTAAAAATGAGTTTCTTGCTTTTGGTAAAGCGTCTTGTTCGCACATAAGTAAACAAGTGCAGTCTTATAGCTTTTTGACTGAGTCTCCTCTAGCTTACTTCATGAATTCTCTCATTATAGTTGCGTATAAAAGTGGCTATAACCCGACAAATTTTGAATTATCGATTATAAATCAACTAGGGGCCAAACATGATTTATCCAAAAGTGATCTTAATTTCGAGGGTTGTTTTCAATAAAGAATTTATCTCCCCCCTTTATCCTATAATCAAGTCTTGCCCCACACATATTCTCAATTTTAGTTCAGACGTGATTTCATAGAGCTTTTCGATCGAGAATTAAGGTTTTGGAGAACACAAGCTGGGAGTCTTGCGCCGGCTAGCGGGGGATTATGGTAATGTGAAAACCTGGGTGTGACTATTCGCATGTGAGACAGGGCGTGCCCTGTCTCTACGTTTTTTGGAATTATGGCTATTGAAACTTAAAGGGCAATGATAGATTATGAAAAGGTTCGGGAAATTATAGATGTCCATGATGAATCCGTCCAATTCGGAACGTATGGTGAAGGGGTTTCCGGGGAGTGATGTATAACTTGTAGCTGGGGTACCTAGAGACGAAGTGATATGAAAGCTAAGCTAGAAGATTTTTTATCGGAAAATTTCTCGGCCACCGAAGGTGAAATCAAGGAAGTGAGGGATCGGTTTAAACCTTTGCGGGTTAAGAAAAACGAACTGTTGCAGGACACTGGAAATATATGCCAGAGCGTATATTTTGTCGAAAGCGGCTGCCTGAGAACATTTTTCGATGACGGGGACGGAAAAGAGGCCACACGCTATGTCGCGCTCGAAGGGCAATTTATAGGCCCGATCCACAGCTTTATGGACCAGAGCCCCTCGCAAGAGTTCATCGGCGCCGTTGAGTCCAGCGAGCTCCTGTCCATTTCCCATCTCGATTTTAGAGACGGGCTGAAGACCATCCCTTTGTTCAAGGACATGTATACGCTTTTTCTGGAGAGGGCGTACGCCATGAATTATTGGCGGATAGAAATACTGCTGAAGCATACGGCCAAGTAGCGTTATGAGGACCTTCTCCGCCATAACAGACGTATGGTTCAACGCTTGCCCAATAAAGTAATCGCCAGCTTTTTGGGCATCACACAGGAAAGCTTGAGCCGGATAAAGGCGCAAGAGTGATTTCTTATCATTTGTCAATGTTTTTCGTGTCCGCAACGAATACTTTTGCTTCTGTGTTAAGCAACTGTATTTGAGTAAGTAACGAAAAACTGAGGATATGAGACAGGATAACACCGACCGCTATGAAAGCGTCAAACGCATAGGGTGCTATTTCCTATTTCCGTGGATGATGCTTTCGATGTCATTCAAATTATTTCACTTCGGGCCGTCTGAGACATTCTACGTCTACCCCCTTCCGCAGTTCATGCTGACGATGGTGCCGTATGTGGAAGGTATAGGAGGGGTTTTGATGCTTCTAGGAGCCAAGAATGAAAAATTCAGGGCGATAGGCGGCATAATCCTGATACCCCTTTTCTTTGGAGCCGTAGCCTCGCATATCGTTTTCGGCTGGCTACATCTCTTCAATGGCGTCGATGAGGCAAAATACTTGACCATCCCGTCTTTCTTTTCCCTTTGCCTAGTATCGTGGATATCCGTAAAGCCTATTCTAAAGCTTCTGAGGCAGAGCTTCGGGTAAGGCTATTCGTTGACGACTGTCGAGTGATCGTGATCGATTTCTGTTTCATTAGCTAGTAAGCCCTTTCATTCAATTTTTCAGGCTGTTTTGAAAATGGAAAAAGGCATGTAAAATAATAATATGTACGTTAGGGATTAGTTCAACCGTACTCAAGCGGTTTGCGATAGGTGAAACATAATCCGATTCTTTATGATAAATTGGATTTGAAAATAGGGGTGG
Source organism: Fulvitalea axinellae (assembly GCF_036492835.1). Lineage (GTDB taxonomy): Bacteria > Bacteroidota > Bacteroidia > Cytophagales > Cyclobacteriaceae > Fulvitalea > Fulvitalea axinellae. The sequence goes on from NZ_AP025322.1 coordinate 45,249, forward strand.
GAGACAGGGCATGCCCTGTCTCTACGTTTTTTTGGAATTATGGCTACTGAAATTTAGAGGGCAATGATAGATTATGAAAAGATACGGGAGATTATAGATGTCCATGATGAGTCCGTTGAATTCGGATCGTATGGTGAAGGGACTTCCAGGGAATGGATCCGTAAGGCGGAAGAGCGTTTGGGTATTAAATTTCCGCTGTCTTATGTCTGGTGGTTATCCAAATACGGAGGCGGAGAGATATACGGCGATGAGGTTTTCAGCGTGTACGGGATGGATTTCGACACTGTCGTGGGCGGAGACATCGTGTATATGAATGAACTCAACCGTAAGAACGGGCGTACGGCTTCCGCTCAGTTGGCGATCATGGAGAATGATCAGGGGGAGAGTTATTATTTGGCGTTGAACGAAGTGGACGACGATGGCGAGAATCCTGTTTATGTTAACGGGAAGCGGTATGCGGATAGTTTTGCGGATTTTTTGATTCGATACATAGATAGTGATTAAGGGCTTGGCAAGTGATGATTATTCTTGAACATAGGGTGTTTTAGTTCGGGTATTCAGCTTAGTTATAATTTTTTATGATGACTACGGATTTCTTAAAAGCGAAAGATTTGTATTTGAACAAGTCAGAGAAAAAAGCTCTGGCTTTTGTGATGGAACTCTCTATTGATGCGGAAGAAGTTTATAGGGAGATTATTGATTGGATTGAAGAGGAGCTTCAATTAAAGGCTTGTCCTGAAGGGTATGTGATCTTAGCGGTCGCATTGAATAGAATCGGTAAGAACAGGGAATGTATTGCGTCGGCGACACAGGCGATTGAGATTAACCCGGAAATGGTCCCGGCATATCATGTCCGAGGACTTGCCAAATCAGAACTTAACGATGGGGAGGAAGGCTTGAAAGATTGCAATGAAGCGATAAGAATGGACCCAACAAGCGCATACGCTTATGTGGACAGAGGGTATGTCAAGTTAGAGCTTGATGATAAAAAAGGGGCTGTGAGAGATATTAACCAAGCTTTACGTTTAGATCCCGATTACGCCCACGCATACTACATCAGAGGTATTCTTCATCTTGATTTTTCATATTATAGGGAAGCTATAGAGGATTTTAACGAGGCTATACGTCTGGGTTTAAATGATAATTCGATATACTATCATAGAGGGTTTGCGAAATATAGTATTGAAGATTTCAAGGGCGCCATCGAGGATTGTAGTATATCAATTCGGTTAGATCCCGAAGATCCTTACGCTTATTTTCACAGAGGTTTGGCTAAATATGATTTCAAAGATTTTCAAGGGGCTATAGAGGACTTTTCCGAGGCAATAAGATTAGATTCCGAATATGCCGGGGCGTATTATAGCAGAGGATTATCGAAAAAGGTGATCGGTGATAAGGAAGGGGCTGAACTGGATATTGGAAAAGCTGAGCGTCTTGATCCGGAAAGGTATGGAGACGGTTAGATCGGGATTTAAATAGGGCAGGGAGACAGGGCGTGCCCGTGTCTCTACGTTTCTATCCGCATTGGCAGATGGGGACTTGTTGGTTTTTTGGTCACAGGGTTATTCTCTGTCTTTATCTATTCCCTAAAGTGTTATGCTCTTGGCAATTGATTTTTAGCGGTGTTTATGAGGCGCCATACTTAGTTACTCGCTCTTCGAGTTCGTGAGATCGATACGCTAAGTTTGAGCCTTGTGCCGGCGGGGTTGGGTTTCGTAAGGAAGAGGTCGCTTCGGGTTAGGGACGACCTCTTTTGGGTTTGAGGCGGAATGTTAATTCGTTTTTACGAAGACCAGATGAAAGCGTGGAAGTTGGAGAAGTCCCTATTTTCCAAATCGCTTCTTAGCATGAATAGGTATACGAATCCGGCGTCGTTCCAGCACATTTCGCATTCGTCCAAAGATTCTATCCCGAAAAGACAGAGAGCCTCGTCTTTGGATTGGAGATGGATCTCACGTTCCTGATGATAGCGTTTTAATTCGGACAAGTGTCTTTTGGAGTAGGCCTTTAGCGCCTCGTCGTTGCCCATTATATTTTTTTCCGCTTTGGCAATTAGTCGGTTATACTGTTCCTGATATTCCGGGCCGTCGCCCAATTCGTCATAAAGAACATCATAGTACAGAGAGGGGAAACCTTTCAGTAAACGGTAGGGGCCGGTGGAGTCTCCCTCGACGGTATCTCCCAAAATATGTGAATGGTACTTTCGGGAAGGGAAACATATCTCGTCAAACGCGGTCGGGTTGAGGGCTTCTATTTTTTCGGTTATTTCAGATCCATGGTCCAGGTAAGGCATGACTCCGAAGGTAGCTTTTACTCCCTTGAAAGGGTTTTCGTTGTCTTCCTCGTTTAAATTGACCATCCCTTCGGGAGGCTCTTTACGGTTAAGGTTTTCGAGCGGGCCGTCATAGAAATAGAGTTGATAGTCACCACTTTGCGCGTCGCCTTGGAATAAGTAGAGAATGCCTGAGTCTGGCAAGGGCGATTTGTCTACTTTAATTTCGGAAAGGTTAAGCTGAAAGAGCAAATTATAGTAACCGTCCTCGTTTACAGGGTAGTCGATGTCCGGGGGCAAATCCGGCAAGCCTCCGATTCTTGTGTTTCCTTTGCTTGTATAGTCCTCGGCTTCGGTTTTTTTGAGGATATTATGGAATTTACGGGCCTGTTTCAATTCATCTTCATACGGATGTAGCCGATGGCGTTCTATCCACGATTCAAACTCTTCTAAAGCGTTTTGCATTGTCATCAAACATTAGGTGTTAGTAGTGAAAGATAAAGCAATGGGATTGCATTAAAATAGGTGCCCTGAATCTCTCTATTCCTCTATAACGCAAGTAAAAGTATTGGACAGTATTGTCAATACGACGAAGGTTATCGATTTCAATTATTCCATTGTTGATGATTTTTAGATGTATGTCATGAGTCCCTACCGGGGTTCCACTATGGTGCGAGTAAAAGTACCAGCCGTTCACGGTTGCGGAAGACATAAAACCAAATTTCAATTCCACTATGGTGCGAGTAAAAGTCGGCACGGGGGTGAATCAATTTACTTTAACGCCATTTCAATTCCACTATGGTGCGAGTAAAAGTTGGTCTCGGTCGCCAAGCGGTCGCAGGTCTGGATTTATTTCAATTCCACTATGGTGCGAGTAAAAGGGGACGTGGCGGTTCAAAACGCAATCGACGACGGATATTTCAATTCCACTATGGTGCGAGTAAAAGCCAAAGTCAAAGCCAAAGCCAAAGGCCGAAAAAGTATTTCAATTCCACTATGGTGCGAGTAAAAGAGGGTAAAAGGGACAAAATAAACGCTCATAACTTATATTTCAATTCCACTATGGTGCGAGTAAAAGCCGTCTTTTTTTGTGTTAAAAACGGCTATATGAGCTAACAGGGATACATTTTTTTCAAAAGGAACAGGCGAATTGTCGTCGACCCTGAATAGTATGGTTTTATACGGGGTACGACAACCTTGCTGAAGTGGCCAAGAAGGCTGTTTTTGAATATTTTTGCTAAGATGCCAAAGATCAAGAGAGGCCAATTATCGAGTGCGACGACGGGATGTAGGTTCCGAAGCGCCGTAAAAATAGACTCCATATTCAAGATACGAAAAAATCTCTTGCACCGGCCCCTCCGAGGCATACGGAATAGGGTAGGTATACATGAAAAGTGTACTATAGGAAGGCGACCCAATATTTCGGTTTTTGACGAGAGAGTCGGGATGGCATATAATCAATTTTTTATTTATAAGATTAAATCTTAGTGGTTAACTTGGGGAGAGACATTTTTGGGTTAAGCTTATGAGGGTAGAGTTGATTTTTACTGTCCGGGGTGAGGGCAGGATGTTGCCTATGGATTATCAGTATGCGCTGAGTTCTTGGGTTTACGGTGTTATAAGGCAATCTGACAGCGATTTTTCGTCTTTTCTGCATGACCGGGGTTACGCTGACGGGAACAAGCGGTTTAAGTTTTTTACCGTTTCGGAACTGAACCTATACCCGTTTAAGGCATGGCGGGAGCGGAAAGTGTTTGAGGTTCTAGAAAATACATTTAAAGTACAATTATCGTTTTTGGTGGACCGCGCTTACCGTGAGTTCGTCAAGGGTTTGTTTTTACGGCAAAGGGGCACTTTGGGAGACCGGTTTTCGAGGGTGGAGTTTGAGGTGACGGGAATCCGGAGTTTGGCCTCTCCCGTGTTTGGGGAGGTTATGCGTTACCGGAGCGTGAGCCCGTTGTTTTTGAAAGTCAGAGAGGAGAGCGGAAGGGTTGTCCATTTGTCGCCGGAGGACAAGCGCTATGAGGATGCGCTATTCGGAAACCTCCGTGAGAAATGCCGGACTTTGGCGTTGCACGGCGAGGGAGAGGCTGTTTTGGAGCGGGAGGATTTCGGGTTCCGTCTGCTACGGACGCGAGGCTCCCGGATTTTGAGACTGCATCCGTATACCGAGCGGGAGATCCGTAACCGGGTTTACCATCTCGATTTTGAGTTGAGGGCGCCTGTCGCCGTACAGGAGGTCGCTTATTTCGCCGGCTTGGGAGCGGACTGCAGCATGGGTTGCGGGATGTTGTCTGTTTTGGACGAATCCCGGTAACGGGTAGGGTGTGTTTTTGCGCGGAGAGGTTATTGGCTAAGGCGCCACAAGGCGAACGGTTGGGGTCTTAGGTATTACGTATTAGGTACTGTGTCGGTGAATGTGGCGTATGTCTTTGTCTCAAACAGGGAGAGGCCTAAAGCGTAAACAGGCTGTTTGGATTATGCGTAAGGCACTAGGCTGGAGCCTATCGCAGCCCTACTATTTCTGTTATGCACTTTTTTATATATAAACGCTTATGGAAGAACAGGTTGAGACCATTGTGGTGCGGGGGGACTTGTCGGGAATTCAGGAATATATTTTCAATGTGAAATCAAAAGGCGCGGCGCGGGGGTTGATGGAGCGGTCCGGGGATGTACGAGCCAAGGAGTCCGAGTACGCGGACCGGGTAGCGGAGTTGTTGCCTGAGACAGGTTTTGAGCGGATCGAAGGCGGGGGCGGTTTTTATTTTGTCGGACAAGCCGGGACGGACGCTCTTGGCGGGATCGAAGAGAAATTGGGAGACCTGCATCTGGAAATCGCTTCGGAGTTGGCCCGCGAGGAGCTTTCGGTCCGTTTGGTATGTGGCCGGGGAGCTGATTTTCGGAGCGCATGGGCTTCGGCTACGGCGGCGAACAACGCTAAGCGGTATAAGCCTTTGGAAGGTGTGGAGAAACGCAAGGCGTTGTTCGGGCGTGTTTTTGGAGCTTTTCACGTTTCGGGCGAAGGGCAGGAGGAAGTAAAAAAGCCGAAGCTTGCGGAAGGCTCTTGCGTACCGAGGGGCGATGCGGGCGAGCCGGTCGATTTTGACGGACTGGCTTCGCTGGCTATGGAGCGGACCGGGACGGATCTGCTGGGCGTGCTGAAAATGGACGTGGACAATCTGGGTCTGGTATTCGGGGGTATGAAATCTTGCGGAGAATTCTCCGAAGCCAGCGGATTCTTTAACGGGTTCTTCAGGATGGATGGTGGCGGAACTCCTTCCGTTTTGAGAGAACTTTGGGGCCGGGAGACTTTCGCCGGAGGCGAGGCGAGCTACCGCGACAATATCTATACGGTATTCAGCGGGGGCGACGACTGCTTTTTTATCGGCGGCTGGGACGCGGCGCTGGCTTTCGCTATGGATATACGGGAGCGCTTTGAGAGGGAGGTAAAGAAGGACGAAAAAATGTGTGGCCGTAAGGTCAGCCTTTCGGCGGGATTGCTTTTTACGGGAGCGAAAACGCCCGTTGTGCGTATAGGGCAGATGGCCGAGGAAGCGTTGGAAGAGGCCAAAGGCAGGCCCGGAAAGAACGCCGTAAGCGTAATGGGCGAGGTGTTCCGGTGGGAGGACCTGCGGGACTGCATGGCGCATACCGATTTGCTGAGACGTTTTTTGGAGGAGAAGGCCATCAAGCGTTCTTTTCTGGAAAAGGTCAAGCGGAGCGCCAAAGGTTTTGAGGGCTTGCAAAGGAAGGTGCTTCGGGGGGAGCCGTTGCCTTTCGCCAAGGTATGGAGGCTGAAGTATTTTCTAAGGGATATGAAAGAAGATCCGGCGCAGGAACTGGAAGAGGCGCTGTTCGCCCCTTATGAGAAGGCGCTTATGGACGCGATGCGACTGAAGGGGGATCCGGACTTTGGGCCGGCGTACGTGAACCCTATGCGATTTCCGTTGGCGGCGCGTCTGACGGAATTTTTTACGAGAGACATAAAACATGAAAAAGATGAGCCACAATACTAACAAAGCTAACGGATACGACCGTAAGCGTGGAAAGGATATTTTTAGTGCGGACCCGATGGCTTTCGCCCGGCGGGACGAGAAAGCCGTAAAGGCTATGGGGGATCTGGAAGAGGATGTAAAGACGCGATTCGGTAAAGACAAGAAAGGATATATCACCCCGACCCAGTTGCGGAATATCTATGATCTGGTGAAACGGTGCGGCGATATCAGCGAACTGCAACTGTTGCGGCCGAAGCTACTGTATACGGCGGCCCGCCAGAATAAGGAAGAGGGAAAGAGGATTATTCTGGCCATAGCGCAAGCCGTGAAAAGCATAGAGGGGACTGAAGGCATGAAAGCTTTCAAAACCTTTATGGAGGCCACGGTGGCTTACCATAAGTATTATTTTCCCGCGGACAAAGGTTGAGGAGGCAAGTTCCTCTCAAGCCGGTTTTTAGACTCAACAATATTTTTACTACGATGAGCGAAAGCAATATCAAATTGAATCATAAGGTAATTGTCCGGGGGAGTATCCGGGTGGTTACGGGCTTGCATATCGGCGGGTCGGGCTCGGATATGGAGATCGGCGGGCTGGACCAAAACAATATTATCAAGACGGCCCAAGGCGTGCCTTATATTCCGGGAAGTTCCTTGAAAGGAAAGTTGCGGAATATGTTAGCGAAAGCCACGGGAAGCGCCAAAGAAGGCGATGAGGCCGAAAAAGCTTTGGACGCGTACAAGATTTTCGGTTTGGGCGCGGCGGAGGCTAAAAAGAAAGAAAAGGAAAAGGAGGGTGATAAAGAGGTGCCGAAAAGAGTGGATTTGGCGGCGTTACTGCGCGTAAGGGACGCTTATTTGAGTAACGATAGCCGTGAGTATCTTGAGGAAAAGGATCTGGATTTCAGGTATTCGGAGGTGAAATACGAAAATACAATCAACAGAGTGACGGGCGTTGCCAATCCGAGACCTTTGGAGCGCGTACCCGCCGGGGCGAAGTTTGAGTTTGAAATGATTTATGACGGATATGATAACGGACCTACCGAGAAGCATCTTAAGACCATCGCTTTCGCTATGGAATTGCTGGAGTTGGACAGCCTGGGCGGTTCGGGAAGCCGGGGATCGGGCGTGGTGAGTTTCGAGGACGTGAAGGCCGTTCAATTTGATTTGATGTTCGATAAAGACAATCCGGGGATTGAAAAAAATGAGGAAAAGGATTACGTTAATATTTTCAAGAAAATTAACGCGAAGGCTGAAGAAGGGCTGGGGGCCTTATGCGAATGAGGGTTTACCATATATATACCCGGGCGGGAAGCCGTTTCCATTTCGGAGCGACGGCGGTCGACAACCTGACTGGGTTGGCGTCCGGAACGGGGCATATGCCTTCGGACAGCCTGTTTTCGGCTTTGGTGAATTGCTTGGCCAAGTATGACGGGGAAATGACTGAACGTCTGATCGGAATGTTTGACTCGAAACGCGTGTCGGTCTCTTCGGTATTTTATTTTTTGGAAAAGGAAGGTAACCGGGTTTACTTCTTGCCCAAGCCCGTGGACGCCAGCAACAGGGTGGACGAAAAGGCGGGAGTACGGGCCAAGGAGGTGAAGAAGGTCCGTTTTGTTTCGAAAGGTATTTTGGACCGGTACGGTGCGGATTGGGCAAAACATTTCGGGGAATTCGTATATGTGGGAAGCTCGGCCTTGGCTTTAGCCGAAGAAATTGGCCGGGGCGAATTGAGACATTTGAAGCGCTTGTACGCTACGGGTACGGCGACGCATGTGAATACCCGACCGCATAGCGGCGAGGAAGCCACGGAGCTCTATGAGACGGCGTATATGGCTTTGCCCGAACACGGTGACGGGTGGGAGACCGGTATGTATTTTTTGTGCGATACCGACGGTCTGGCGGATGTGGAAAGGAAGCTTTTCGATTTTGCCGTTCGCCTGTTGCGGTTTGAGGGTTTGGGAGGCAAGCGGAGCTCGGGTTACGGCTTTGTGGACCGGGTGGAAGAGGGTACGGAAGCTTTCGACACCGGCGCTTCGGACACGTATTTGTCCTTGGGCCTGTGCGTTCCGGAAAACGCAGGGGAACTGGGGCGGTTTGAAGCTTATGAGCTTTGTGTCCGAGGAGGACGGCATATCGGTTCGGCGGTTCGCCTGAAGCGGGTGAATATGATACGGGAAGGGGCATTGCTGAGCGGGGGTGGCGGGCCTTTAGGGTCGTGCGTGGACGTAAGCCCTGATGGAGAAGGGAGTTATTTGCGGTTGGGTATCTGTTTGGTTTATCCTTTGGGCGTAGGCGAGGGGTGAGACGGGAGGCCGTTTTTGTTCCGTTATGGGGCGGGACCATCCGCGTGGGGAGACAAGGCATGCCATGTCTCTACGATTAATGTTGGCGTTTTACGGTTGGCCGACAAATGTTTTTTTTAGTATCGAAGATTATGAGCGAGTCATTAATAGCAGATGTGGGGAGGGAGACACAGACGGCGCGGGATACGGGCGCCGGTGGCGGGTCGTATCAGGAGCGTGTGAACAAGACGTACGCGCTGCGTCTGACGACGTTGACGCCCGTATGCGTGAAGAGCCATGAGGAGCCGTTGTCGCCTTTGGCGGATTATGTGGTTGACGGGTGCCGGTTGCGGATTTTGGACCGGAAGCGGTTTTTCGATTTTTTGAGCGAAGGGGACCGTTTGGAAAAGTACCAAGAGTTGGTTGAGTCGGTGCGTCCGCAGGCGGAAGGGAAGGCCGAAGAGTTTTACGAATTTTTGATCAACAACTCGGCTCAACTGGATTCTATGACGAAATCGATCCGGGAGTTTTCCATACCTGATAACCTGGTACAGATCGGTCGCCATATCCACAGCGGTGACCAAGTGTATCTACCGGGCTCGACTTTAAAGGGGGCCGTCAGAAACGCCTTGTTTAACTCTTTTTATTCTAATCAATCCAATCGGAACCGGATAAAAGAGACGTCGAAAAAAAAGAAAATGGAAGTTCATAGCCCGGAGTTTATCAGGGATTCTGAAAATTATTCCCAAGGGCAAAAAAAAGGCTTTCTAAGTACTAACGCTAGTCTGTGGGGATTTCGTGACAGCGCATTTATAGACCAAAGTCAGCTGAAAGTTATACAACTGAACCGGCGCCGTTTGAGACCTGTTAAAGAAGAAAAGGATTTGAATGGCCTATCCGTATTACAAGAAGCCATCAAGGCATACAGCCCTTTATATACCGAGCTTACGTTTAAGGTAAATAAACTGGATGATAGAGCTAAAGAAAAACGTGTAAACTCGTATAATAATATAAAGTTGAAGTTGTCTTGTTTTTTTAGTGCACTAAACCGGTTTGTTATACAATTCATCGACTTCCAGATAGCACATATACAGGTCAGCGATTTGGGAAAATATCAGGAACAACTTACCCGTTACGGACATTTGGCCAAAAAATTTCAGGAAGAGGGGGATAAACGGGCCCTTATCTGTTTGGGATTTGGGAAAACCCAGCTTCAAAACACTATTGGTTTGTCCGTTCCGGAAGACGCTCGTAAGCGTCATAAGTACAAAGACCCCGCAACTTTATTTTTGGATACAAACGGTGAAGCGATAGGTTGGTGTGTTATTGAGGAGGCGACTTGTGACACGCTTAACTATGCGGAAATGTTAGAGTCAATCTGTGTGGATACGGTGGACACTGGAACCGCAGAGAATATGATTTCTCCTTCGGATGAAAATAAAGAGGAATTGGTAGCGGATGAGGGTATTGACCTTTCGGAATTACATCGGGGAGCTGTGCTGAACCTTACTGTACAGGCATTCAATCCCCGCAAAAAACCGCTAAGGATCATTGTCAAAACGGTACAGTATGGCAAGGAGGTACTTATGGAAGTCACAGGCGTGAAGAAGGGGAGTAGATATCAGCAAGGGGACGTGATCCGGGTAAGTTTAGGGGCCCGTAAACAGACGGAAGGAGCTCTTTTTAAACAGGGTAAACTAGTGGATTCATAAAATGGATATTGCTTTGTTTTTATCAAGTGAACTAAAAAATTAGATATGGTATGAGGGTTCTGTTTTTGTTATTTGGATTTTTTTTGATTGCCAGGGCGGGTACAGCCCAGGTTGTGTTTGATGATAGTTTGCCGGAAAGGCTTGAGCGGCTGGAGAAGCGGGTGAAGGAATTGGAAAGGGATAAAGAGATGTTGGAGAAGGAAGCGGCGCTGGTAAAGGGGCAGTATGAGGCGGCCATAAAGAAGGAGGAAGCTATCATCAAAACAGCTTATGCGGAACGGGATAATCTAAAGTCGTCAATAGACTGGTTTTTAAACTTCCTTTCCATTATAGCGGTGGCAGTAGGTGCTATTATTACATGGCTTAGTATATCTACAGTCAAGGATTTGAGAACGAAAGCGGAAAGTGTCTTTAGAAGAAAAGAGAATGAGTTGTTCAATGATTTGAAAATCCGATCGGAAAATCAAATTAACCAACTGAGGGATATGATCCAAACGTATAGCCATGATTTGAGCTTAAAGGAACAGTACCCTATAACTTTAGAGGAAGGTGAGAATAATTCTATACGTGCATTACTTGAAAGGTATAATTTCAGAGTTGATTTAGAGGGTAAAAGCGATTTGATTCTCATTAATAACAGTGAGGCGAAACTGAGTGAGAACGACCTTCGAAACATGGTGGGGGCACAAAGGAACAAGCACTATATGTATTTGGGAAAAAACACTACTTGGCCATTTTTCACCGATAAGAGTATTGTTTCCAATTGTGCGAATTCAAACAGCACGATATATAACAATTTAATGGACCTGATCAGGTATGTAGACGCAACAAAAGAGCTGAATAGGGAACCAGAAGTTATCAGTTAGAAAGGCTTACAGAATAGAATTTAGCCTCCACGGGAACAGAGTGTCCTGTGGAGGCTTTTTTTGTTTTCCACTATGGTGCGAGTAAAGGAGTACACCGAAAAGATAAAGGACGTCCTGTCAACGTATTTCAATTCCACTATGGTGCGAGTAAAGGGGCTTTCGAGTTCCCACAACCCGTAACACAAACTATATTTCAATTCCACTATGGTGCGAGTAAAGGATAGTCTCCCTTCCAAGCTCAAGCGCTTGACGCCTAATTTCAATTCCACTATGGTGCGAGTAAAGGGTGTATAACATGGGAATTAGCCAGCTATCTGATAAAGATTTCAATTCCACTATGGTGCGAGTAAAGGTAGAGAGCTCTGCTCCGTTATTGACTTCCCGAAGCCCAATTTCAATTCCACTATGGTGCGAGTAAAGGAAGGTGTTTCCATGGGAGTTTGTCATTTCAATTCTAATTTCAATTCCACTATGGTGCGAGTAAAGGCGTAGGCACAAACACTTCTACGGAAAGACTAAATGTATTTCAATTCCACTATGGTGCGAGTAAAGGTATTAACGAGATGGAGCAAGCCATTGAGGAGGCGAATTTCAATTCCACTATGGTGCGAGTAAAGGATGCTAAGAGTGGCTAACGGGGCGGATTTTTCGCATTTCAATTCCACTATGGTGCGAGTAAAGGTCCAATATCGGGATTGAAAAGCTCGACGCCGGATTGCATTTCAATTCCACTATGGTGCGAGTAAAGGCACGGGATTCGAAATCACGCATTCAGGTAAGCTTAATTTCAATTCCACTATGGTGCGAGTAAAGGTATAGATATGTTTGGTTATAATGTCGGCAACGCTTATTTCAATTCCACTATGGTGCGAGTAAAGGACGCCGTTTGCCCGATGGTCCGGGTTAGCCATGTCCATTTCAATTCCACTATGGTGCGAGTAAAGGCTCCTTGGAGAAATTAAACTCGTCGGCCAAATCCCATTTCAATTCCACTATGGTGCGAGTAAAGGCTTTAAGGATTTGAAATATTACCCCGCCAAAGACCCATTTCAATTCCACTATGGTGCGAGTAAAGGCCGTTAAATTTAGGCGTCATAACGGCTCTGTAGTGTATTGTAAGGCTGTCGGTGAGCGGGGATTTTTGTTTTGGGGTCGTCGATGTGGAATAGCGTGATTTCGCTTGGGGTACGACAACCGGCCTGGTGGGCACTAGAGGCCTGTTTTGGAGGGATCGGGCTATTATTTCAATGAGCGGGGGCACCGTTTTTTGGGGTTCGACGACTTTGGGATTGTTTTCCGGTAGGTCGAAGGGTAGGGTGACAGTTGTGAAGGTACAAAAAAATTGCGGGTGTAGCATTGGTATTGAAGGGGTGAGAAAGGATAAAGATTAGTTGTTGGTATAGAATTTGAAAACCTGTATTACAGGGTACTTCTATTATCTTCATAGGCAAAGGGCTTTTCCTTTTTTAAGGGGAAGCCTCTTCTTTTTAAGTTGTGTTTTAGGTTTTATTGTCGCTAGTCTAAACGGATAAGACCAGTACTTACGTTTTTTGTATTGGGTGAAAACATCCACGTGTGAGACAGGGAATGCCCTGTCTGTACGATATTTATTTTTGGTGTATGAGAAAGGGCCCTAGCGGGCCCTTTGGTATTTTGTCAAACCGATCTATATGAGGATTTTAAGGACAATGTCGGAACCTTGCGGTAGGGGTGGTCACAAGTTGCGAAACTTGCGACGGCGGGAAGTTGTTGGATATGGGGCGTGGGGTGTCATACCATCCTGAAAAAGAGCAGGAATTTGAGAGGAAATAACAGCAGAGCGGATCATGCTGTTATTTTGGTTTGTTATAAATACATGGCGATTCGTGACAACCCTATGATTGGGTCATATGTTAAAATCATATACAAAAAGTCATGTTGTTCGGTCGATTTACTTGGGAGAAGAGTCGGGATGAGACTATAATCCGGCTAGATTATAATTGATTTACGTAGGCGAACATGAATTCTTGAAGGTCTTTTTTCAAGAGTTTGTCACTATCTGACAATACATTCACGCATGACATCAGATAAATAGGCAGGTCTGAGGGCCCCATGTCTACAAGGCGACGGAGATTTTCTATCACGCAAACTTGAGGAGAGCTTAAATTATCCTGTTTCTCAATATTGGCTAGTTTAGTATACGTTTCGCATAAAGTTGTAGATTCGCCACTATTCCCATTGATTACGGACTCTAAAGCGACTATGTATGCTTCCGCCACTTGTTTTACTTCCGGCATGGAATCAAATACACGTATAGCTAATCTTTCGAATCCCATCCCGAATAACAAGGATTGTTTGTCAGAAAGAAATCCTGCTTTGAGGATAATATCGACCTTATCCATTTCGGGAACGCCTTTCCTCTGTATAATATCTTGAGCAGAGGCATATTCATGATCACCAAACAGTTGCTTTACTTTGGACTCATCATATCTATCGCAACTTAATTTAACAACCATATCTGGAGTAATATTCTCCACTGTACTGGTATCTGATACGTTCAATAAAGCGGTTATTTGTATTTCAGTTACTTCATCAGGGCTTCTGTCCGCCCAAAAAGAGGGTCCTGAACCGTTTCCGTTTTGGGCAACTTTAAAATAAATGGACTGACTTTCTCCTTTTGTCCCTATAGATGCGGGCTTGGAGTAATTTGAATCAGTTTGCAGATATGTGAAACCGGTAGCGCAATTACTTCCTTGACACCCTATAGAGGCGCTATTAGAACCACTCACCGGAACTGTAAAAGCGATAGTGAACACATTATTACTATATGACACATAGGATACGTTTCCACTAACGCCATAACTATTTCCAGCAGCAGACTCAACTTGGAACACCTCCCCCTTACTTCCCTTGGGACTACTTATCGGTCCGTAAGTAATAGAATTGTGGCTGGAGATGCTATTGCTTTGATACCCCAACTGCTGAAAGGTAGCATTGTAAATGTAGACGGTTACTTTCCAATTACTCATAATTCGATAGGTTAATCAGTGTTTTAGTTATTGATTAAGGACTTTCATTATCAGAAAGCCAAGGCAAGCGCAGAGAAGAAATCTGTTACGACATCAAGGAAACTAGCGCTTTCGCCAGTTTCGGCTACGGCGTCTCCGGCCATGTCTTCGTCCATTCCCTTTCCGGCTTTGGCGTATCCTCTTGCTTCCTCATTGGAAGCCCTATTCATATTATATGATTTCAGCTTTTCGGTCGCACTGCTAAGTCCGCTTTTCAGACTGTTTTTCAGGGTAACGGACATAGGTAGGGCTCTTGCCATGCTCCCGGCCGAAATGAAGTCTTGAGCTTGACTAGTATTGGCAGGATTATTAGCGTTGATGTTATTGCTACTCTGGTCCTGATTCGAATTGGATATTATCGATACATGTGTGCCTAATCTCGCAGTGGGCTGAGGGCCAGATTCTTCATCTCCGTCGGGGTCGGGATCATCTTCGTCATGACGGTCATTATTTCTCCTAATGGAATCATCGGTGACTTTATTCCTTTTCAGGGAACGAACCCACCTCATAAATCTTTCCCTATTTTCGGGGGACAATAGGTAATACATTAATCCAGTGAATCCTCCGAAGAATTGAGCCCCCATAGCCAGATCATCATGGTCTGCTTCAGGCATCATTAACCTTAGTGTTAGATAGGTAAATGGTGAAACCAATGTTGTGATAGCCCCCGCATAAAATGACCTGCTATGTCCATCCATATCGACATAAACTACGGGGCTGTTCAGTACATAGGCATAGGCGTTGAGGGCATCCTGTTCGGATAAGCTTCCGCCGAACCTGTCGTCGGCACGGTTGAAGCGTCCCGATTCGGGATCATAATACCTGAAATCCATATAGTATAATCGGGTTTCTTTATCGTAAGACCAGCCAGTATACAGTGACCGGATGCCTAGACTGTCGGGAGCTGTCATTTTTCCATAAGCGGAATACCCGATCCGTTCCAGCACTTGCCCTTCTTTACCAGTTATCAACACCGTGCTCCCCTGATGATTGCCAGTGAGGTACATAATGTTTCCTTGTTCCTCTTGGGCGAAGTCGCCGAATATTCCCGTTACGGATAATACGCTTTTAGAGGAACCATCCTCAGATCTTTCGGAATAAATGGGACTTACGTATACTTCACCGGTTCCCGCATTTGTCATCCGACATATTCGCCGGCCCCTATAATCATACATATATTTGGTTTGTCCATTTTCCGATGACGAGGCGCTTACCATATTCCCGTTTCCGTCGTATACCATACGAAGGCTGTCTTGGCCAGAAACTTTGAGGGTCATGTTACCCATATCATCATATTCGGCACGGTATCGCAAACCATCTGCATTTTGGGCCTCCGTCCACCTGTAATTTTCATACTGGTAATCCATTCCATCTTTCCGGGTAATGTTCCCGGCGGAATCGTAGGAAAACGAAGCGGTTCCCGATTGGCTAATCCTAGAATTCTTATAGGCAAACGAGATGTTAGTCCGGTCTATGGAGTCCTTGGCCGATACGAGTTCTGTCAGGCGATTCCAGGTATAGCTTTCGTTCTGAATCACCCCGCTTTTTCCCGTCGACTTTATTTGTTGAATGATACCGTAGTCATCATACTTATATTCGGTTTTGATTCCGTTTCCGTATATCGCAACGCTTGGTATGCCTAAAGCATTAAACCCTGAATAAGAGACATCCGCGTTAGATGTCGACACTTTCACTAGATTGAGGCCATTATAAGCGTAATTTACCTTACCCTTATCGGGGTTAAGGATAAGTAACGTTCTTCCTATAGGGTCATAGGTATAGGATGTAACATATGATTTGTTAATCGGAGTTGATATCCGGAGGGAATCCTTAACCACTTGTCCTTGATTAGAGTATGCGTAATGATGCGAATTCTCTTTCAGGGAATCCATATCGTATTTAGAAGCTTGGGTCAGGCGTCCTCTTCCGTTTTCTACGCCCGGTTGCCCATAAGCGTATCCGGTGATTCCTGTAGACGACCTTTCTGCTAACACACGCCCCAGACTATCATAGCTGTAAGTTAACTGGCCATTTGCCTGCTTGATACCTACCAAAAGATCATATCCGTCATAGACATAGCCGATATCGCCTCTGGAAGGATCTCTTTGGGAAGCCACCCGTCCCAAAGCATCATAGGTATACATATATTGAGGCCGGTTGCCCTGTTGAGTGGCCGGTCCCCGGAGTCCGGTTAACCTCCCGGTAAGGTCGTATATGTAATCAGTGTCTCCGCCACCGGTTTTCATTCTGGACACTTTGCTTCTATTAGCGAAATACTCATACCACAAAGTTTTTTCTGAAGCTTCCTCTGTACCTGAAGCTTGTGTTTTCATGACCTGAAAGCCAGTATTTGTCGCCACATAATCAGTAGTGGTGACACTGCTGTCATTATCGGAAAAAGGTACGGTAGTCCGGATTGTCCGGCCCAACACATCATAAACCGTATTGATGTATCCAGAAGTCTCCTCTCCTTCAAAATATGGAAGACTTGAACGTGTAACTTTATTTCTGGAGTCATAACTAACTTCAGTCAGAATCCGGGCGCCGTGATCCGGATCTTGGTTTGAGAAACGAAATTCCCGGCCTAGGCCATCAATCTCTGTTTCTGTCCAAACCGTAGCCCCCTTTGCCTCTTGGGGCCATTGGGCAAGGTTCTCGTTTCGAATTACGGGCACACTGTCTTTCCAAATGTAAGATGTCTCTTCAACCGTAAGCAATTTATCAGGAACAGGTTTTCCGTACATTTTCGTGCTGCCCTTCAAGTCAATGGACTTATTCCTGAGTTCTAACGGAACGCTTTCCGGGGGACTAAGTTGTTGGATAGTTCGTCTTCCGAAACCGTCGTATCCGTACAGCGTAAAATTTCCATTAGCATCCTGCGAGGCGGTCATATTCCCGAATTTCGGTTCGAAACTATAGAACTCCCTCAATCGCTCACCGAATTGGTTTTCCGGTGATGTCCAAGAAGCCGGATAGGTATGGTAGGTTGAATCATAGGAAACCAAATAGACGGCACCTGAAGGTTGAGTAATTGACGTTCGGTTTCCTAGCCGATCATAACCGTATGCTACTCCTATAAATTTACCATGAACATTGTCCCAGCTTCCTTTATATACAAGATCAGCCGAACTAGTATCGTAACCGTATTTTTGAAGGTTGTAATCCTGTTTGGAATTGTATTGGGATATTGTGTTGGGATTATAGCTCTTGGAAACCTTTCTAAAGAGCGGGTAGGACAAACGCCACGTGGATGTATCGTTGAGGTATGTGGCAAGGATATACAGGTCATTTTCGGGTATTTCCGAGTTGCCGGTATTTGGGTCAATTATGTTTTTATATCGCATCATTGTGCGATTACCATATGAATCATAAGCATATTCCTGCCCCACGACATGAGCCACCTTATTGTTTGAATAGAAGATATTTCTGGCCGAAGATCGATACACCCACACGACCTTCTGTCCAGCGATAACAGACTGGGCACTTTGTTCTGATTTATATGTGGCGGTTGCTGTTTTAAGAGTGTCCTGATCACTTCCCCCTTCCACCAAACTTAACTTTTCGAGCTTCCCCGTAAAAGGAAAATCCCTTAGGTACTCCATGATCCTTTGATCACCACTGTCCGTTTTGGAAGTCACAACCTTTTGGAACCCTTGCCACCCCCTTCCTTCCAAATTAACCTGACCGTCATAGTATTTTTGATTATACGCATAAGTATACTCATTGCCTTCAGCAGATCCGTTTTCAACCGTATATGACTTCACCGCATAATATAGTCCTCCCAATAATGAGGCGGAACGGAATATCGGTATTATGCCACCTTGTTGCTGTGGCAACATTTCATTGTTTCTGGCCGGGATGCTCGAACTTCCTCTTTGTGAACCATACATTTCCGGATCTGACAAAGGAGCGTATTCTATCTTGTAAACTGCCCCCGTAGACCTGGTGATCTCGTCGGCCAAATCTGATTTAGGGCCCGCCGAAAGCCCTACTAAAGTCGCATCGGCACCGAAGCCTACTATATCCGCCAAGCCATCGGCGTTAAGGTCACCAATTAGCCTTGTGCATTGAGACTCATCTCCGAAACTGCTTACCGAGAGACTTTCCAGACCTCCTTGTTCCCAGTTTGTTGTCGAAAAGGAATATCCATTCGACAGCCCCACTTGAACGCCCGAATTTCCTATGCCGATGACATCCATATAACTGTCTCCGTTAACGTCTCCCAACATTCTGGGGGTATTGGATGTCCAGTTCTTTGATACCGTAAAGTCCTGAGACCAAGATTCCGGCTTGGCAAAAGACTTGCCTGTTGAGAGGGATACCTCCACTGTAGTGTTTCCGAAGCCTATAATATCCGCCAATCCGTCATTATTCACATCGGCAAGCATCCTAGGCGTATTGGATGTCCAATTTTGAGAACTCCCGAAATAGGGAAGCTTCGGCCATGAGTCCGTATCGAAAGCAGTTCCTGTAGACAATCCGACGGTAACACCCGTATTGCCGAAACCAATAATATCGGCACGACCGTCCCCATTTACATCTGATAAGAGTCGTGGAGTATTGGATGTCCAATTACCACTTATGGTAAAATCAGAGGACCATTTAACCGGATCCTGAAAACCGTTTGGGCTTGCGATGGCCACATACACTCCTGTTGTTCCAAACCCTACAATATCCGCCAAGCCGTCTCCGTTCACATCCGTTAGTTGACGTGGCGTATTGGATGACCAATTTTGGGAACTTCCGAAATAGGGAAGTTTCGGCCATGAATCCGTGTCAAATGCCGTTCCTGTAGATAAACCGACCGATACTCCCGTGTTTCCAAAGCCTACGATATCAGCCATCCCATCCCCGTTCACGTCGGCTAACAACCTAGGCATATCGGATGACCAGTTATTACTGGAAGAGAACTCGGATGACCACTCAGAGGCTGAGAAAAATGATTTTCCGTCTGAAATGGAGACCATGGTCCCAACGTTGCCAAATCCCACGATATCAAGAAAACCGTCACCATTAACATCCGAAAGGCTAAAGGGAGTAGAAGGTGTTCCCCATCCGTTTTTTTGAACGAATTGACTTTCCCAGTTCTGAGCAACAGAAAAACTGTTATTCCCTTGTTGGTATAGTACCTTTACCGGGTTGAGTCCCTTCTTTAAATTTTCCCCCGATAGTCTTCTGATAGTTTGAATCAAAGATCTCCCGCTGGCTGGCGACATTCCGTACGATACCCCATAACGGCTAACCATTTGATCTCCAACATATGTTTCTACAGCTGATAAGCGAAT